>NZ_BCAK01000036.1:0-25637 GCF_001293905.1 Brachybacterium sp. SW0106-09 | reverse complement strand
CGGCCAGCGTCCACAACGTCATGACCCGCAACACCTAGGTCTAGGCCTCGTAGAAGGGCCGCACCCACTAGCGGAAAGGGCTCTTGATGCCTAAGCCACTCTTCATCACGATGCTGATCCTGATGCCGATCCTGTTCACCAGCGTGCTGAGCGGGCCCGGGTTCTTCATCGGTCTGGCCCTCGTCCTGATCGGGAACCCGATCATCTGGCGCGTCCGGAAGAATCGCTACTTCAACTCGGAGTCCTTCCAGGAGCTCCGTGCCGACGTGCAGTCGCTCGTCGCCGAGCACAACTCCGTCGTCGAGTACGTGGCCCAGATCCGCGACGAGGGCAGCTTCGAACTCGGAGCCTCAGACACCGGGAAGTACGCGCATCTCGGCACATTCGAGAACACCTCGGAATGGAACTACCGCCGCGATCGCAACGTCGCAGAATACTCCGAGCACGTGCACAACGCGTCGCTTCAGGTCGTGCGGAACGCGAGCATGGAGCCGATTAAGTACCTGATGAAGTACTTCGGCATCAAGGCAACGAAGGAGACCCTTGCCGACGTGCAGCGCGTCGCTCAGGACATCTCCCGGCTCGAGGAAGCCGTCGCCAACGTCAACGAGCGCGAGGCCGACATCATCGGACGGATCGCCCCGCCGAAGTTCATCCTGAAGCGCTACTCGGACGAGTTCTGGAGCGTGATCGGTGCCGAGCTTTCGCCGATCGAGGTGCCCTACCCGCACTACAAGTTCCAGTACACCTCCGCGGGTGGCAACAGCGGCCAGACCTACAGCATCGACCTCGACACCCCGACTCTCGATGCGCTTTCTGAGACCCTCGTGGAGAAGATCCGCTGGGCGAAGTCCGCTGCCGGCCAGCGCGCGCTGATGACGGCGAAGCTGCGCAGCTGGATCAAGGAGCGCGACGGCCACGCCTGCATGAAGTGCGGGATCTCCGTCGCCGAAGAGCCCCACCTCCTACTTGAGGTCGACCACATCATCCCTGTGTCCAAGGGAGGTCTGAGCGAGCCCAGCAATCTTCAGACCCTCTGCTGGCGCTGCAACCGCACCAAGGGAGCGAAGCTCGTCAGCTGACGCTGCGCGAGCCGCTCGGTGAAGGCGGCACAGCCGCCCCTGGCCGGTGAGGGAGAGCCGAAATTAGAGCACCGGGGAACGACGTCCTCGGGGCTCTTTTGCTGCGCCAAACCACCACTGCCTTAGTTGTATGAGGTCATGACGTTGTCGACACGTTCGTGGACTCGGGTGGCCGGGGGCTGATCGGCGCAGGCGGTGTGGGGCCGATGATAGTTGTAATGGTGGACCCAGACGCTGATCGCTTCGCGACGCTCGTGCTCGGAGTAGAAGGCGTGCGCGTAGAGGCATTCCTCAGAGAGGATCCGCTGGTAGCGCTCGACTTTACCGTTGTGCCGGGGCGTGTAGGGCCGGGTCCGCTGATGCCGGGAAGCATGCGCGTTCACGGTGCGCACGAAGATCTTCGCGCGGTAGTTGGAGCCGTTGTCGGTGACCACCCGGACCAGGCGCGTGATGCCGTGAGAAGCAAAGAACGCCCTGGCCCGGGAGAAGAAGGCGATGGTGGTTGCTGCGGTCTCGTTCTCCAGGGCCTCGGTGTAGGCGAGGCGGGAGCAGCCATCGATCGCGGAGTGCAGGTAGGTGTAGCCCACCCGCCGTGTGCGTGCCGGCCTGCTGTCGCGGCCGTGGAGTCGCCAGCCGCCACCGTCGGGGATCTGGCCGACTTTCTTCACGTCCAAGTGGAGCATGTGGCCCGGGAAGCGGGCGATGATCTTCCCGCTCTCGCGGTTGTTCTCGCCGGTCGGGTCGAGGTCACGCCGGCGGGAGATCCCCAGTCGTTCCAGCCAGCGCCCGATGGTGCGGACGCAGTAGTGGTGGCCGCGGGAGGCGAGCTCGAGGGCGATCCGGCGGGCGGACCACTTGTGCTCTCGTCTCCAGGAGTCGATGAGTTCGAGGACCTCGGCAGGCGGCCGCGAGGGTCGCCTGGCTGGGGCGCTGGTGCGGTCTTCCAAGGCTTCGGCACCGTCGGCGCGGTAGCGGTGGACCCACTTCGTCAGAGTCGAGCGGGCGACGCCGGCTTCGGCAGCGACGTGGGCGATGGGTCGGCCATCATCTTCGACACGTTGGACCAGGCGGAGTCTTCCGGCAGGCGTCAGCGGCGAATTACGGTGGGTCATGGAACGGGTCTCTTCCAGCAGTTGGACGGCTTCAGCACCACCCATCGTGCCGGTCAGGGACCCGTTCCTTCATCCCCGCTCCGTGACTACAACGTCATGACCCGCAACAACTAGGGTTAGTCATCGTCGAGGTCCTTGGTACGAGCAGAGGTAAGAGTCCGCTCATCATCGGGGACCTCGACGTCTACTCCCAGCTACCCGACGCCACCGGTGCGCCCACATCCAGCTCTGAAGAGCCTCATTTCCGGGATCACGGACGGGGGAGTGAAAGAGTGGCCAGGTGAGGATTACTTTCGTCGACCCTCTTATCAGGCAGTCCGGTGTCCGAGGGCAGACCTCACTTTGTCACGTAGCTTCGGGTCGACGACGTACACGAACGTCCCCCGCATCCCGCGAGTCAGCAGCACGCGGTAGACGCTGGTGATGTACCGCAGCAGGTCCTCGTCGGTCGTCGTCTGCCCTCGGGTCCGGTTGCTGGCCTTGCCCTTGGCGTCGGAGTAGGTCTTGCGATCGGCGACGAGCAGGCCGGTCTCGGGATCGATGCGCAGATCGCCGCCGATGATCACGCCGGCGTAGTTGAGGTCGTAGCCCTGCACGGTGTGGATCGAGCCCACCTCATCGAGGGAGGTCTTCGAGGCGATCCAGTCCACGTCGGAGACGTTCCAGTCCAAAGCGACGCCGTCCAGCTCGATGTCGTGCAGGCCGCTCTTCTTCCTGCTGCGCCATTTCCACGCGTAGCCGGCGACGAGTCGCGCGAGGCCGTGCTCGGCGTCGCGCTCGCGGATCCGCTGATGCATGGCACCGAGATCGTCGAACAGCTCGAACTCGTAGTCCCTGAGATCAGGCAACGACGTGGGAGGGTCGTCGGAGATCAGAGCTCGGGCGAACTCGAGGTACTCCTTGCCGCCCTTCACGCGCATCTGAGTGTCCAGCCGATAGAGCCGCTTCTGTTCATGCGCCTCGGCCAGCACCCGCTCGAACACCTCGGCCTCGATGTCGATCGGGCGAACGCTCTGCGCCGTGTCGAGCAGCAGGATCGTGTGGCGGGAGCGCTTGCGGATCCAGTCGAGCTGATTGATCGAATGGTCGTCGCTGTCGAACAGCCGTCGTGTGATCTCTCCGTACCGCTTGGTGAGGGTGCCGTGAGCCTGTGCGCCGCGCTGGGTGAGACGGTGCGCCTCATCGACCACGATGACGTCGAAGTCCTCATCGGCGTCCGCGACGTCGTAGGGGGTGAGCACCTGAGCGTCGCGCAGGGCCGGCACTTTCCGGAACACCCTGCTGATGGACTGGCGCAGCGACTTCTGAGGGATGACGAGACCGATCCGCAGATCGCGGAACAGCTCGCGGTTCCCCTCGACGAAGAGATCCGAGAACATCGAATCGCCCTCCACCTCGTCGGTGGGATCGAAGTCGGCGAGATCGCGCATGAGCTTCATGAGATAGATCCCGACGATCGTCTTGCCCGTCCCGGGATCGCCCTGGATCGCGGCGAGGGTGCGCACGTCGGGGTGGTGGAGGTCCTCGACCAGTCCCTCCATGATGTCGAGCACGGCGATGCCCTGCTCGGTGTTGAGTGCCTTGTACGGGGAGAGCTTGAAGAGGTCCGAGTTCTCGATCTCGGGGATCGACCGTTCGAAGTACCCGCGAGAGCGGAGCTCCTCGAAGATCTCCTTGAAGGTGTCGTTGTACTCGCTGCGCTGGTAGTAGTCGTGGTTGGTGATGCCCTCATTGCGGTTCAGCACCTCGAACTTGCCATCGCCTCCGAGGAGGCGGATCAGGAGCGACTCGAGGTCCAGGCAGGCGGAGCCGTTGAACCGCTCGTCGAAGACGATACGGACCTCCTTGAGGTGCTCCTTCTGCGTCGACTTCAGGTGCTGACGCATGCGGCGGTCGGCGCTGCCGGTCTCGCCCACGTAGATGTCGCGCCCGTCCTCGATGAGGTAGACGACGGGCCAGTTGGAGAATCGGGGGAGTCGACTGCGGGTCTCCTCGACGGACTCCGCGGTGAAACGGAGCTCCTCGATCTCAAAGGCGGTCATACTTCGTGCTCCGTCCCTTCGCCTTCTCGACCGGATACTTCACCCGCGTGCGCTCGAGCTTCGCGCGGACGATCTCTTGGGGGTCCAGGTCCAGCTGATCTGCGAGGTGGAGTGCATAGGTGAGGACGTCGGCGAGCTCACCGGCGACCTCTTCCCTGTCCGCGTCGGGGCCCCACTGGAAGCACTCCAGGAGCTCTGCGGCCTCGATCGAGATCGACTTCGCGAGGTTCTCCGGAGTGTGGAACTGGTGCCAGTCGCGTTCGGCGGCGAACGCTCGAAGGGTGTCCATCACGGAGTCGGTGGTCATGACCTCACGCTAGCAAGCGGTCTCGACAGAGAGCGCACAAAATCCGGCGCTCACTTCGCGATCGCCCTCTCGGCCACCCAGTCGCTGAGCCGACGGAGAAGTTCGGGGCCCTCCAGGGAGCCACTCTTCTCTGCGAGGGAGTCGACATCGGGCTGCAGGAGGTCGAGCAGTTCGTCGACAGTGGGGGATTCGTTGGGGAGCTCCCACGTGATGTCGTCTCCGCGCGCGCTCGCAAAGATGAGCAACTCGAGATCAACGCGCTCGAGGCGGTTGCCGCCGCGGCCGGTGGGCATTTGCTCCCGCCACTCATCGAGGCAGCCGATGTACGTCTGGTAGCTCTCGGTATCCCACGATCCAGTGGTCAGTGAGATGTCTGCCTCCGAGCGGAACCAGCGGCGCACCACCGCATCCATCACCGGCGTCATATCTGCGACCTCAGAAGCTGCAGTGAGGAAGTAGAGAAACTTCGTCCCGAACGCAGGACCGAGGTACTTGAGGTAGTCCGCCTGGCCCCGATGTTCTGCGATGTGCCGGAAGGCGTCCTCCCCACCGTTGGGGGACCCCTGTGCACGAGATGCGACGTCGATCAGGTGCTTCACGACGTCAGGGTCGGATGCGAGAACCCGAGACGTGCGATAGGGACCGTATCCGGTAGTGCCGTACCCCCAAATCATTGCCGCGAGGAAGGCCGTGACCACGGCTCGTGCGTCGTGTTCACCATCGCCAGGCATCAGAATCTCGGGAGCATGGAGAGAAGTGACTATCGTGCGATCGATGCGGTCAAGCCTCCCGTCCTCGGCCGCCTGCGTCGCCTCGGAGACCGCGCCTACCGCCTGTGCAAGATCGATCCCTTCGAGGGTGGGCGCGTCAGCTCTCGTGAACCGTCGTTCCCAGGTGGCCGGGCGCCAGGGAAATCTAGGTTGCGGCGGGTAACCGCCACCCTGCCAGCGGTCGAGGGCCTCGAGGAGAGACGATGGAATCCGGGTCATGTCCAGATCGTAAGAATTTGCCGGCCCGCATGGGGCGGAAGCGGGCAACCACGGTGGCGACATCTTCGATCTACGATCACCTCATGCCCTCCACCGACGACGCCGAGGACGACATCCTCGCTCGCTTCCGCGAGCTGACCGCTGGTCTCGACCATGAGGTGTTCGGGCACCCGCCCGAGACCGCCGATCGCCGCCGGCCTGAGCCGTCGGCCGTCCAGGTCCTCACCGTCCGCGTCGACCTCCACCGCTCGACCCCGCCGATCTGGCGGCGTCTCGAGCTGCGCAGCGACCTCTCCCTCGAGGACGTGCACACCGTGCTCCAGACCGCCTTCGGCTGGGCGGGCTACCACCTGTGGCGCTTCGCCGCCGGCGGCGCCCCGTTCGATGAGGACGCGCAGCAGTTCCTGTGTGAATTCGATGTCGAGGAGGGGGAGGACCCTGACGGCATCCCCGCGAGCGAGGTGCGGCTCGGCGAACTGCTGCAGAGCGAGGGCGACACCCTGGAGTACCTCTACGACTACGGCGACGGCTGGGACCTCGGGATCGTCGTCGAGGCCGTGCGGGAGGCGGAGGCGGGCGACGCCCCGGCCCGGGCCACGGGCGGGAGCCGCGCAGCACCGCCCGAGGACTGCGGCGGGCTGCGGGACGAGGAGGACTTGAAGACCCTCCTGGAGGACCCGGCGTTCTTCGACGTCGCGGCCCTGGACCTGGAGCTCTGGTCGGGCACGACGATGCTGACCGTCCCGGAGGACGACGTCGTGCCCGCGCTCCTCGTCGACCCGTTGACGTTGATCGGCCGCGCCCGCGCCGGCCAGGACCTGATGGACCGAGCTCTGCTGCTCGGCGCCCCACTCGCCCCGCTCCCGGACAGCGCAGTCGAGTCGGCCTTGCGCGCCCTGACCTGGTTCCTCGAGCGGGCCGACGCCGAGGGCGGCATCCCGCTGACCGGCGCCGGCTACCTCCGTCCTGCCGACGTCGAGGCCGCGAGCGCGGTCCTGCCACAGATGGCGGACTGGATCGGCATGAACAACCGCGAGGTCCACGCCGTCCCGCTGCAGATGTTCCGCACCTCCTTGCAGCGCGCCGGGATCCTGCGGAAGCACAAGGGCGCCCTCCTGCTCACCCGACGCGCCAGGGCGTACTACCGGGCCGGCAACGTGCGAGAGCTCTTCCTGGACTCCCTCGTCCCGAGCAGGTACGAGACCGAGGAGCTCGCCCAGGTGGTGCTCCTGACCTACGTCGCGACGACGAAACCGGGACTGCCGCTGCCGATGGTCGAGATCGCGCGCGTCCTCAGCGCGATCTTCGGACCGAGCGAGTCCGGCCCCGTCACCACCGGGGCGATCCGCGACCTGCCTGCTTGGCATCTGCTCGCCAACACCGGCACCGTGACCTCGCGGCTCAGCGAGCGGGGCTTCTGCTTCTCCCCGGAGGCGACTTCCTTTGCCCGGGAAGCGCTGACCCGCTGAGCCGCGGTATCGGGTCAGGGGGCTGGCGAAGCAGATCGTGTGGACGCAGGTCAGCGGCCAGGCCGCGGTCGCCCTGCAGGAGGGCGAAGCGGTGGCGGCCTCAGCGACCCAGCAGCCGGGCGAAGAAGCCCTTCTCCGGAGCCACCTCGGCATGGCCGGGGCAGCGGTCGGCGGGGCGGACGTCCTTCATGACCTGGTCGACGTGCTGGCCGCAGCCGGCCCAGGTGGTCTTGCCGCAGGTGTTGCAGGTGGTGGCTCGGCACATGGCGTGCTCCTTCGATGAGAGGTGAGAGAGGAGGGGTGTGAGCGGGGCGCGGGGCACGGTGAGGCACGCCCCGCGGAGGGGGAGGCCGCCCGGCACCGGAGCATCGGGCTCCGGCGCCGGGCGGGTGACCTCGTCGGGTGGCCTCAGCGCGCCGCGACGCCGCCGGGCACCAGGGCGGTCTCGACGGTGGGGGAGTCGGCCGTGCGGTTCCACGGCATCCTGGCGAGCACCGCGGCCATGGCGCAGGTGTCGCTGAGCGCCGAGTAGGTGAGCCCTGCGCCGATCGCGCCCGCGACCAGGCCCAGGCGCCGGTGGACCAGCTGCCCGGCGAGGGTGCCGACGAGCACCAGGGTGCCCGCCGTCATCCGCACCTGGCGGTCCATCGCCCAGCGGCCGCCGCTGCGGTTCACGCCGCCCACGGCGTCCTGGTAGGCGGCGATGCCGCCGTCGAGCACGTCGATGCCCTCCAGGCCGGACTGCTGCAGCGCCTCGCAGGCCTTCCCGGCGCGGGCGCCGGAGCGGCACATCAGCACCACGTGCTCGCCCATGCGGCCGGCGAGCGTGTCGGTGTGGGCGGTGAGCAGGTCCAGCGGCACGTTGTGGGAGCCGGGGATGTGGACGGTCTCGAACTCGCCGGGGGTGCGCACGTCGATCACCATCAGCTCGGGGTCCGTGCTGAGGCGGTGGGCGAGCTCGGCAGGGGTCACGGTGCGAGTGGTGGGGGTGGCGGTCATCGGGCGTCCGCTCCGGTGGTCCCCAGGTCGTGCTGTGCGGCGGCCCAGCGGGACCAGCCGGCGTAGCTGCCCTCCAGCTCCACCACGTCGTAGCCGGCGCGGCGCAGAGCGGCCGCGGCCACGGAGTTGCGCAGCCCGGACTGGCAGAAGGTGATCAGGCGCCCGGCGTCCTTCGCGGGCAGGTCGTCGGGGTGGAAGAGCACCTTGCCGGCGGAGAGCTGGTCGGCGTCGTCCACCGTGCCGGCGGCGTGCTCGGTGCGCGTGCGCACGTCCAGCAGGTGCGCATCCGGCTCCTGCGCGCGCAGCGCGGCGAGGTCCGCCGGGGCCACGGTGGCGGGGGCGGACAGCTCCAGTCCGTCCAGGGAAGGGATGTAGCCGGTGAGCGCGTCCACGCCCACCCGCACGAAGTGGTCGCCGTAGGCGGCGGCGGTGGCCGCGTCGGGCGCGAGCACCACCAGCTGGGCGTCGTCGGCCTCGGGGTCGAAGGCCCAGCCGATGTGGGTGGCGGCCTTGCCGAGGGAGGGGATCGACAGCGCGCCGGGCACCGTGCCCGCATGCACCTCCGCCACGGGACGGGTGTCCACCAGGGCGAGGGAGCCGTCGGCGAGGCCGCCGGAGAGCTCCCCGGTGGCCACCTCGCGCGGGGCGGGGCGCTCGCCCAGCAGGGCGGGGCCGTCGGTGTTCTGCCGCTTCATGCGGGCGAAGTAGGCGTGGGCGTCGGGCTGGCCGTCCAGCAGCTCGTCGATGAAGCCCTGCTCGTCGTCGTTCTCCAGGAACGGGCCCCACCAGGCGA
This sequence comes from Brachybacterium sp. SW0106-09, assembly GCF_001293905.1. Taxonomy (NCBI): domain Bacteria; kingdom Bacillati; phylum Actinomycetota; class Actinomycetes; order Micrococcales; family Dermabacteraceae; genus Brachybacterium; species Brachybacterium sp. SW0106-09. The sequence continues at coordinate 16,844 of NZ_BCAK01000036.1, read as the reverse complement.
ACCTCCGCTCGTAGCCCACCGTGGTGGAGGGCAGCGCGCCCAGCGCCTTCCCGCAGGCGGAGCCGGCGCCGTGGCCGGGGAACACCTGCACGTGATCGGGGAGGGTGAGGAACGCGCTCTTCAGGGAGGCGAACAGCTGCTTCGCGCCGGCGAAGCGGGTGTCCTCCATGCCCACGGCCTCGTCCAGCAGGTCCGGGCGGCCCAGGTCCCCGGAGAACACGAAGTCGCCGGTGAGGAAGTAGCCGGGCTCGTCGGCGAAGGCGCCGTCGGTGACCAGGTAGCTGAGGTGCTCGGGGGTGTGGCCCGGGGTGTGGCGGGCGGTGACGGTGATGTTGCCCAGCCGGATCGACTCGCCGTCGTGCAGGCGCTCGGCCTCGAAGCCGTACTGCCAGTCCTCGCCGCCCTCGCCGGAGACGTACGCCGTGGCGCCGGTGGAGGCGGAGAGCTCGCGGGTGCCGGAGAGGAAGTCGGCGTGGATGTGGGTCTCGGCCACGGCCGTGATCGTCATGCCGTGGTGGGCGGCGAGATCGAGGTAGACCTGGATGTCGCGCCGCGGATCGACCACCAGCGCTTCCTTCTGCGCCTGACAGCCGATGAAGTAGCCGGCCTGGGACAGGTCCTCGTCATAGATCCGTTCGAGAAGCATCGTTCCTCCAGTGGGTGTGCGGGATGGACGGCGAATGGGATACCCCTAAGGGTATCAGGTACCCCGGGGGGTATGCGAAGCGGGTCGGTCGGTGCGCAGCGGACAGGAGGGCACCAGCATCCAGCATCCGGCGGCGAGCAGGGCGAGAAGCGCCACGACTCCGCCGACGACGGCGCCGGCGGCGCCCGGGAGCTCCTGCACGAGGACGAGGGCCCCCATGGCGAGGACGAACACCCCGAAGCCCGTGCGCAGCGCCCGCTCGGGGAGATGGCCTGCCGCTCGCGCGCCGAGCAGGGAGCCGAGCACGGCCGCCAGCGTCACCCCGCCCACCAGGGCCCAGTCCAGCGAGACGGAGGTGAGATAGCCGGCGAGACCTGCGAACGACTTCATCGCGATGACCACCAGCGACGTGCCCACGGCGACCGGCATCGGCAGTCCGGCCAGCAGCGCCAGCGCGGGCACCACCAGGAAGCCGCCGCCCGCGCCGACGAGTCCGGTGACCAGGCCCACCGCGAGCCCCTCGAGCACGATCCTGCTCGCGGACGGCTCCCGGGTCGGTCCCTCCTCCGCGGGCGCGCCCCGTCGGCCCCGGAGCATCGCGACCGACGTCGCGATCATCATCAGTGCGAACGCCGCTATCAGCACCGTGCTCGGGATGTGTCCGCCGAGGAGCCCGCCCAGGAAGGCCCCGGCCATCCCGGCTGCCCCGAAGCTCACCCCGGTGCGCCACCGCACCCGGCCGGCGCGGGCGTGGCTGACGGCGCCGACGGCCGAGGTCACGCCGACCACGACGAGCGAGGCGGCGATCGCCTCCTTGGTCGGAAGTCCCGCCACGTAGGCGAGGATCGGCACCGTCAGGATCGAGCCCCCGCCGCCGAGCAGCCCCAGGGAGACTCCGATGAGCACGGCCAGCAGCAGGGTGAGCGCGAGGGTGGGTGTCACGAGGGGCCTTTCGAGAGAAGGGTCGGAGGCTCGCGGCGACCACCTCCGCCGTCGAGCCTGCCACATACCCTGGGGGGTATGTAAGACACCCCTGGGGGTATAGTCTGGGGTGTGCGGACCGACCCGAGGAGAGCGCCATGGACCTGAACCCCGATGACATGACCCCTGTGGTCAACCGCCTCAAGCGCGCCCAGGGGCAGCTCGCGGCCGTCACCCGGATGATCGAGGAGGGCAAGGACTGCAAGGCCGTCGTCACGCAGCTCTCCGCCGTCTCCAAGGCGCTGGACCGCGCCGGCTTCGCGATCATCGCCAGCGGCATGGAGCAGTGCATGGCCAGCCCGGAGAAGGACCTGGACCGCAAGGAGCTCGAGAAGCTGTTCCTCACGCTCGCATGAGAGGCGGGGCGCGGCGCGCCGTCGCCCGGTGCCCCGCAACGCCCCATCGGCAGCCGCTCCGGGATCGCCTCGCCGCCCTCCCGCTGTGCCGGATGCCGACATCGCCTCGGAGCGCCGCGTCGGGGAACGGCGGCCGACGTGCTCTCCCCGGGATCAGCCCTCCCTCACTCCTCCTCGTCCTCGTCGCTCTCCACGTCCCACCAGGCGCCGCAGTCCTCGCACGTCCGGTCGCTGAAGACCAGGAGGCACCCCTGCCACTGGACCCACGGCGGGTCCTCCTCGTCGAGGCGCGGGTCCGGACCGCCGAGCGGATGGTGGGTCACCTGGCCCGACCCGCACACGGGGCAGGTGCCGCGCGGCTGGTCGTACGGCTCCGGCGGCTCGTCGCCGAGGATCATGATCATGGGGTGAGAGTAGGGCGGGGATCCGACAGATCATCGTCCCCTGCCCGACCGGCTCACTTCCCGCTGAACACCGGGAACACGGCGTGCCACACCGCGGCCCGCACGATTCCGGACGAGGGTTGCATATCCGCCAACTAAGGGGCGTAGATTGCAACGGGTGATCGACTCCCGGCGCCCCGCAGTGCAGCGGCCCGCCGGGGCCGGCACCCATCCCATCCCCTCGTGATCGGCAAGGCCCCCATGACGACCGGCTCCACGGAGACCGCCGCGGAGGATACGTTCCCCGTCCCCACCGGCGCGCCGCCCGCCCCCGCGGAGGTGCGCGAGCCCGCCGAGAGGCCCCTCGGCCGCGCAGCCCTGCTGCTGCTCGGCGTCGGACTGATCCTGATCGGGCTGAACCTGCGCATCGGCGTCGCCGCGATCGGACCGGTGATCGGAGAGATCCGCGCCTCGCTGGGCCTGTCAGCGACCATCGTGAGCCTGCTGACCACGATCCCCGTGTTCGTGTTCGGGGCGTTCGCGTTCCTCACCCCGGGCCTGACGAGGCGGTTCGGCATGCACCGCCTGCTCGCTCTCGTGCTGCTGGTGCTCGCGGCGGGGAACCTGCTGCGGCTCGAGCCGAGCATGACCGCCCTGTTCGCCGGCACCGTGCTCGTCGGCATCGCGATCGCGGTGGGGAACGTCGTGATGCCCGCGGCGATCAAGCAGGACTTCGCCCACCGCGCCGGGCTGATGATGGGCCTGTACACGATGTCGCTGTTCGTCGGCGCGGCCTTCGCCTCCGGGCTGACCGCGCCGCTGCTGCCGGTCCTCGGCGGCAGCTGGCGCTCCGCGCTGGCGATCTGGGCGCTCCCGGCCGGGCTGGCCCTTCTCGTGTGGCTGCCGCAGCTGCTCCGCTCGCCCGGACGCCTGCGCTCCGGCAGTGCGGTCGCCGACGCCCCGGTCGACCACGGCCGCTCGCCGCTGCGAGCGATCCTCACCGACCCCACCGCCATCGCCGTCACCGGGTTCATGGGGCTGCAGAGCGTCAGCTACTACACGACGGTGACCTGGGTGCCGACCATCCTGCAGGACGCCGGGATGGACGTGACCGCCGCCGGCGGCATGATCGCCTTCTCCGCGTTCCCGGCAACGCTCGCCGCCCTGCTCGCCCCGACCCTCGCCGCACGGATGCGGCCGACGTGGCTGCCGCCCGTCGTGGCCGTGCTGCTCCTCGGAGCCGCCTATCTCGGGCTGATCATCGCACCCGCCAGCGGCGCCGTGGCGTGCATGACGGTGCTCGGCCTCGGGCTCGGCGCCTCGATCAGCCTCTCGCTGACGTACATCGTGTGGCGCTCACCGACCACGCACCTCACAGGCCAGCTCTCGACGGTGTCGCAGGGCTTCGGGTACCTGGTCGCCGGGTTCGGCCCGCTCGGCATCGGTGCGCTCCACGCCGCGGCCGACAGCTGGACCGTGCCGCTGATCGTGCTGTGCGTGGTGCTGGTCGGGCAGCTCGTCGCCGGGGTCGTCGCGAGCCGTCCCGTGCACATCAGTCCTGCTTGAACTCCAGCACCCGCTCCTGACCCTCGCCGTTGGTCGCCCAGGAGGGATCGCCGGGCATGACCGCGAGCGGATCCCGTTCCCGGGGGCTGCGGCTCACGTCCGGTGCGGCCAGGCTGCGGCGCAGGGCCTCGTCGATCGTCACCCGCGCCGCGTGGCCGTCCGGCAGCAGCTCGGGAAGCCACCGCTCGTCCCGCGCGACCATGTCCTCGCGCAGGCTCTCCATCAGCGCGGTGACCGTGGGGGCGGGGATGTCGGAGAGCCACGATCCCACCGCCGTGACCAGGGCCTGGGGCATCACCGGGACCGAGAACCCCGGCCGTTCCTGGTCTGTGAGCTCGAGGACCTTCTGGACGAGCTGCGGATAGGCGATGACCTCGCCCCCGCCGATGTCGTACACGCCGTGGGCGCTCTCGGTGGTCACAGCGGCCCGGATCGCGGCGACGGCGTCGACCACGGCGATCGGCTCGACCAGATGGTCCATCCAGTCCGGGAACACGGTCACCGGGAGGCGGTGGGCCAGCTGGGTCATCAGCTCGAAGCTGGTCGAGGCCGCGCCGAGCACCACTGCGGCCCGCAGGCCCACGAAGCGGCATCGCGCCGCGGAGAGCTCCTCCTCGACCTCGAGACGGGAGGCCAGGTGCTCGGAGAGCTCCTCGCGGGGGATGTCCGGGATGATGCCCGAGAGGTAGACCAGGGCCTTCACCTCGGACGCGTCGACGGCGGCGCGCACGCGCCGGGCGGCGGCGCGATCCACCTCCCGGAAGTCGTCTCCTCCCATGCCGTGGACCAGGTAGACCACCGCCTCCAGCGCCGGGTCCGCGGCGATCGCGGCACGCACGGAGTCGTCCTCGGTCGCATCCAGCTCGACCCTGTCCACGGCGTCGCTCCACCAGAAGGCGTCGAGCTTGTGGAGGTTCCGGGCCCCGGCGACCACCTGGTGCCCGTCCTGCAGCAGTGCGGGGATCAGCCGGCTCCCCACATACCCCCCGGCTCCGATGACGAGAACGCGCATGAGCTACCTCCGTGTCCGTGTCCGTGTCCGTGCTCCCGTGCTCCCGTGCCGCGAGCCGTGCCTCAGGTCTATACGAGCCGGCGCCCTCGAGCAAGACCCGCCTCGCCCCGGCGCGGCGAGCGGCCTCGTACGCTAGGCGCATGAGCCCCGATCCTCCCGCCCCCCGTCCCGGCGCGTGGTGGGTGGCCGGCCTCGCCGTCGTGGTGGCTGCGCCGCTCCTGGCCGCGTCGCTGCGCGCCGAGGGCGGGGGGCCGGGGACCGTCGCCGGCTGGGCACTGGGAATCGCCCTGACCTGGACCGTCGGCGGGCTGCTGATCATGCGTCTGGCACCTTCGGATCTCGCCGGCCGGGTCCCGGGGCGCGCACCGAAGGTCGCGGTGGCCGCCGCGGGTGTCGGCCTGGCCGCGGCCTCGCTGGCGGGCGGTCTGGTCCTGGCCGGTGTCCCGGCCACTGCCCCGTGGGTGGCCGGTCCCGTCGCCGCAGCGGCCGACGGGCGGTGGGGTGTGCTCGCGGTCGCGCTGGTGGCGGGCGCCGCTGAAGAGGTGTTCTTCCGCGGTGCGCTGCCTCGGCTGCTCACCGGCTCGGCCCGCTGGGTGGTCCCCACCGCGGTGTACGCCCTCGTCACGCTGTGCACCGGCAGCCCTGCTCTCGCGGTGATGGCCCTCCTGCTGGGACCGGTGGCGATGTGGGCCCGCGAGACCTCCGGCTCACTCGCCGGGGCGCTCTTCGTCCACGCCCTCTGGACGCTCACCATGGTGGGACTGTTCCCCGCCGTCCTCGTCCGTGTCGGCATCGCGGGCTGAGGCGTCCAGCCGCTCGAGCCGAGCGAGTCGATCCGCGGCCTGACGGCGGCGCTCGTCCTCGGGGCGCTCCCACCATGCGGGCCCGCGCTCTCCGAGGCCTTCCTTCGCGAGCTGGACGCGGTCTCGAGCTGAGCGGACGCTCGCCGGGTCGTCGTCGCGGCCGGCGCGCCCGACCTGGGAGCGGGCTCTGCCCAGATGGCTCTTCAGCGCCCGGACCACGTCGGCCTCCAGCGCCGGGTCCGTGCGCCGCCATCTCCGTCCCCGGACGACCAGGTAACGGTCGTCGTCCTCCGTATCGTCCACGTCAGGCCTCGCCTCGTCGCTGCGGTTCATCCCACCCACTCCAGGAACTCCTCCGCCGTGATCACCGGCTTCTCCCACCTCGCCGCGTTCTTGGCCTTGCTCGACTGCGACCCGGCCTCGGCGACGACCAGCACGTCCGTCCTGGTCTTGGTGAGGGTCGGGACGGCCCGGAGCCCACGCGCCTCGGCCATGGCGTGCAGCTGCTCCTTCTCCAGCCAGCCGTGCCGGGGCGAGTGGACGGTGCCGGAGAAGCACACCCGCGCCCCCGGCACGAGCACGTCGGCCGCGATGGTCGGGCCGGTCGCCTCGAAGCCCTCGGGCAGCACCCGCACCCCGAAATGCTCCTCGACCCCGCGCAGGCGCTCGAGGACCTCCTGATCGGGGGAGAGGACCCGCTGCCAGGTCCCCTCGAGCAGGTGGGCGAGCACCTCGGCGGCGTCGTCCTGCGCGCCGAGGTTCCCGCCGACGACGAAGCCCGTCGGGGCGCTGGTCCCCGTCGGCCCCGTCGTGCGGGCGAGCAGATAGCCGTGCCCCGCCACGACCTGCCGGAACGCCATCCCGCTGCGGGGCAGCTCCTCTCCCGCGGCCCGCACGCGCCGCAACGCGTCGCGCACCGCCCGGGCCCGCTCGAGCGCTGTCGGCGCGTTCAACCGGGCGCGCTCGCCGGCGCCGAGCAGCCTGCCTGGGATCTCGAGCCCGAGCGGCACCGGCTCGACGATCCCGTTGCGCTTGAGCTCGAAGTCGACGTGGGCGAGCTGACGGTCGATGTCCACGCCGACGGGCACCCGCCCGGCCAGCAGCGCCGACAGCGCCGGCCACGCCTCCGCAAGCCGCGGCGCGAGCTGCACGTCCCGTGTGGTGATCCCGAACTCGTCCCGTGCGGAGAACAGGTCGGAGGTGGGGTTCACGACGGTGGAGACCTCGTCGCCGTCGTCGGTGACCACCGCGATCTCCACCGGCCGCGGCCGCCACCGGTCCCCGGTCGTGCCGACCGTCAGCACCGACAGATACGCCTCGCCGAGCGCCTCGGTCCCGGACGTGCCGCTGGCGAGATAGCGCCGCACGCGCTGATCGGTCTTCAGGTCCCGTGGGAGCACCTCGCGCCTCAGCACCAGCCCCTCGAGGCTCGTGCACCGCGACAGCGCCACGTACAGCTGGCCGTTGGCGAAGGTGCCGCCGGTGAGGTCCACGACCACCCGGTCCAGGGTCTGCCCCTGCGACTTGTGGATCGTGATCGCCCAGGCCAGCTTCATCGGCAGCTGCGCGAACGTGCCGATCACCTGATGCACCAGCGCACCGCCCTCGACGCTCGGCCGGGTGATCTCCCAGGTGTGCTCGCGCACCTGCTCGGTGCGGCCGTCGCGCAGCAGCACGGTGACCACCGGCCCGTCGGAGTCGGCGCCGATCGCGGTGATCCGACCGAGCGTCCCGTTGACCCAGCGATCGAGAGGGTCGTTGTTCAGCAGCATCACCTGCGCGCCCACCGCGATCCGCAGCGTCTCGTCGGTCGGCTTCTCGAATCCGTCGGTGTCCCCGCTGATCTGCGCGGTGAAGGTCTGCACCGGGCCGGGCAGGCGCTCGAGCATCTGCCGGTTCCGCGCGCCGACGATCCGGTTGGTGGTGGCGAGGGTCAGCCAGAACTCGTCCAGCCCGGGCTCGAAGTCGGGGTCCGTCCGACGGTTCAGCTCGGCCCGCGCCTCCTCCAGCAGCGTCCCCTCCCGCACCGCGTTCAGCAGGTCCACCAGCCGGTCATCGCCCTGCTGGCGGAACACGGTCGACAGCTCCACCACCGGGAAGGTGTCCTCGTCGAAGGAGCGGGCAGAGAAGAAGAACGGCGTGCCGTAGCGCTCCTCGATCCACGCCGCCTCGCTGTCGGTCACCACCGGCGGCAGCTGGTACAGGTCGCCGACGAGCACCAGCTGCACCCCGCCGAACGGCGAGCCGGGCCGCGGACCGTACTGCTCGAGCGCCGCGGTGAGCGCGTCGAAGAGGTCCGCCCGCACCATCGACGCCTCGTCGATGATCAGCGTGTCCAGCTCCTTCAGCGCCTTCGCGAACCGGCCCGGGTAGTAGGAGCCGCCGCGCACGTGCTCCTCGGTGACGCCGAGCGGGAAGGAGAACAGGCGGTGGATGGTGTACCCGTCCACGTTCAGCGCCGCGATCCCAGTGGGGGCGACGGTGATCGTGGAGCGGTCGGTCTGCTCGAGATAGTGCCTGATCAGCGTCGACTTTCCGGTGCCCGCCTTGCCGGTGAGGAAAAGGTGGTGGCCGGCGTGCAGGTGTTCGAGCGCGGCGGCGAACTCGTCGGTGATCACCAGCGGGGCCGACGACGTCTCAGCGGGCGCGGAGGCCGCCGGCTGGGCCGACGGCGCGGGGGCCTCGGACCGGGACGTCGAAGCGGCGGGCGCCGCCGACGCGACATCTGAGGGAGTCGGGCCGTCCGTCAGCTCCGGCGACTTCTCAGGGCGGCCGCGATCCGTCCGCAATGAGGCTGCGGCAGCTGATGCGGGTCGACGGGCCTGCAACGGAGCCTCGGGCTCCAGTCCCATCGCCTCCCGATACTGGGCCACGAGCTCGGCCTTCAACCGCCCGCGGTCGCCGACCGGAATGCCCTGCTCCCGCGCCCACGCACGGATCGCGGTGGGGGAGAGGTCCACGTCCGGGGCCGGCGCGTCGACCGGGTTCGAGCCGGCGGCCTGTGCCGCGCCGGCAGGCTTCCCGGGGGCCGATGTAGCTGCCGAGGCCGCGGGCATCGCTCGGCGCGGCATCGCCGCGGACGACGCCGTCGGTCTGAGGGCGCTGCTGGGCAAGGGCGGGGCGGGTGCGGAGGCCTGTGCCGCGGAGGCCGGGCGCGGAGACGGCGGCACTGCCGCGGCCGTCGGCTCCTCCGACGTCGGAGCCGCGGACGTTCGAGCCGCCGCCCCACCCCGCAGCGCCCGCGACGCGGTCAGCGGGGCGTCGTACCCCGTTTGCCGATCCATGGCGAGGTACCGCTCGAGCAGGCCGGCCGCCGCATAGGCGTCGCCGAGCGCGGAGTGCGCCTGCTGATGGGTCACCCCGAGCGCCGCGCAGCACTCGGCGAGCGTACGCCGACGCAGGTGGGGGAGGTAGACGGTGCTGCCCTGCAGAGTGCAATAGGTCGACACCTGCGGCATCGGCAGCGAGGCCCGGGCGAACTCCGCCTGGAGGAAGGCGAGGTCGAACTCGGCGTTGTGCGCGACGAGGACCAGGCCCTGCAGCGCGGTGCCGATCTGCACGGCGAGGTCCGCGAAGCGCGGTGCACCGGCGACGTCCGCGTCGGTGATGCCGTGGATGTGCGTGGCGCGCACGGGCCCGCCCGGGTGGAAGCGCGTCACCCACTGCTCGATCGGCCGGCCCTGCTCGTCGGCCCGCAGGATCGCGAGCTCCAGGACCCGCTCACGCTCCGGATCCAGGCCCGTCGTCTCCACGTCGATCACCGCGTAGCGAGGAGCCGTCGACGGGGCGGGAGGCGGCGATGCGGACGGTGCCGAGGCACGTCCGCGGAAGCGATCGAGCAGTCCCACGAGGATCCTCTCCGGGCAGGGATGGTGATCGCTCGATCATCTCAGGGAGCGGGGACAGAAGAGGAGCGGTCCGCGAGGGGACCATCGGTGATTCGTCCGTCCCCACCTGGCGCTATCTTCGACCTCGTCACCGCGGCGCACCGGCGCCGCCAGGGGAGATGAGGAGAAGAAGTTGGACGCATCGGTATCGGCGATCACATCGTGGACCTTCGTCGAGGAGTGCCCGATCCCGCAGGACGTCACCGCCCTGCTCGTGCCCGAGGAGCGCGCGATCGCGGCGTACAAGACGTTCCGCGACTCGGCCGTGTTCACCACGAAGCGACTGATCGTGCGCGACGCCCAGGGGATCCGCGGCAAGAAGGTCGAGATCTACTCGCTGCCCTACTCCGCGATCAACATGTGGTCCTCGGAGAACGCCGGCACCCTCGACCTCAACGCCGAGATCGAGCTGTGGACCCGCGCGGGCCAGATCAAGATCGCCGTCGGCAAGCACATCGACGTCCGCCGACTCGACCTGCTGATCGCGAACGCGGTGCTGCGCTCGTCCTGAGCGTGAAGTGACGCGTGGCCTCGTCCACATAGCGATTGGGATAATCCCAATCGGGGCGTACCGTAGAGGCATGATGACGATCGGCAGCCGAGTCGGCGCGGCGATGCGCGGCGCAGACATGCAGCAGAAGGAGCTCGCCCAGCGCGTCGGGATGACTCCCGACGCGCTGTCCCGTGCGCTCCGCGACCAGCGAGGCTTCGCCGCTGTCGAGCTCGCCGCCATCGCAGAGGTGCTGGATGCGGACGTGCACGAGCTGATCACCGGGGCGCCGGATCCTCATCGCCTTGTGCTCGCCGCGCGCCATTCCTTCGACCACGACACGGGGGCGCGCAGCGTCGCCGGCCTCGACGAGGACCACTCCCTGCTCGCCGACGTGCGGCTCGCCTACGCGCAGATCTCGCCGGTGCGAGCGCCTCTCGAGCTCCCGTCGGACGTCGAGGGGATCCGGCGCCTTCTCCATCCCGATTTCGTGCGGCCGTTCGTCGATCGCCTGGCGGAGATCGAGGTCGACGTGGTCCGGATCGATGGCCCCAGTACCGCCTATTCGTTCCTCGTCGAGGAGCGGCCGGTCATTCTGCTGCCTGAGAGCGGCAACTGGTTCCACGAGAACTGGTCGCTCGCCCATGAGCTGGGACATCTCGCGCTCAGGCACGAGGGCGTCGTCCCGGGCACCGCGCTCGCCGATGTGAAGGAGCGTGAGGCGAACGCCTTCGCCGCCGAGCTGCTGCTGCCTGCCGTCACACTGCAGCAGATCGACTGGGCAGAGATCCGTCCTGCAGAGGTCGCCGAGCTCGTCTGGACCTGGGGCATCTCCACCGGTGCTCTGTCACGGAGGCTGAAGAAGGTGGAGCTCACCCCGTCGGCCGAGGTTGCCGAGGTCCTGACGTGGAGCACGCAGAAGCTGCTGCGCCGACATTGGACCGGGGCGAAGGTCGGCGATCCCATCACCCGGCGCATGCGGGACGCGGGGGAGCGACGCTTCCCGACCTGGCTCCAGGAGGCGCACCTCGAGCAGATCGCGGAGGGTGCTGTCGGCAAGGGGACGCTCGCGTGGATGCTCGGCGTCCCCGTGACGTCCCTCGAGGTGGACGAACCGGCGGTTGCCGAGGAGCTCTCCGACGACGCACTCGCCGTGCTGATCGGCTGATCACCGGTGACCGACGCGCCTCTGCTGTTCTTCCACGACACGTCGGTCCTCGTGAACTTCCATCGCCCAGGGCTGATCCCTGTGCTCGGACCGCTCCTGCGGCAGAACGTCCGCTGGACGGGGTCGATCCGCACCGAGTGTGCGAGGAAGGAGCAACAGCTGGAGCTGCCCGGACTGGTCGACGCTGCGGATCGCCTCCTGGGAGAGCCGCTCCTGCCTGAACCCTCCGAGCACCTCGCGATCCGACAGCTCCGCCGCCAGATGGCATCGCCGGGAGACCACCCCCAACAGCATCTGGGCGAGGCCGAGTCGATCACGCTCATCCAGAAACGGAGGCTCCGCGCGGTATTCGTGACGGACGACCGCGCGGCCATGTCCTGAGCGAAGCCGATCGAGTGCGTCGGCACATGGCGTCTGTTCCGTCTGGCTCGCAGGAGGGGCCTCGTCACGATGGAAGAGGCGAAGGCGCTCTGGCAGGAGTTCGTCGGCGCGGGCGGGACGCCACCGTCGACGATCCGTACGCTGAGTCAGTTCGTCGCCACGTACGAGTGACCACGAGCGATGCGCGGCGTTTGTACAGCCCGTCGCCGGCCTCCCGGATCCCGTCGGTCCCACGCCGTATCGTGACGCTGTACTCGACGAGGGGAGCAGCGATGGCGGCGAAGAAGAGCGCACAGGTGGAGACCAAGGGCGGCGGGCTGAAGAAGGCGATCTCCTTCCTCGGCATGGCCACGCCGTTCGTGATCCGGCTGGTTCAGATGCTGAGGGACAACCCCGAGGTCTGGGACTACGTGAAGGAGCAGCTCGAGAAGCTGAGGCGCCACGACAAGGCCACGCCCGAGGCGATGCTCGCGACGCTCGACGCCCTCCGCGAGCAGGTCACGCTGCTGACCGAGTCGGCCGATGACGAGCAGGAGGCCGCGAAGGCGGCCGCTTGGTCCGCGAAGCTCGACTCCGCCTCGCGCGCTGCGCAGCTCCTGGCCGCTCCGGGCTCGACCGCCAAGCAGCGCAAGACCCTGAAGAAGCAGATCGACTCGCTGCGCCAGGACATCTTCGCCGCCTACGTCACCGAACTCGACGAGGACGCCAAGTCCGCGAAGAAGTGACGGCCCCCGGGCCGGAGACGCAGCCGTCTCGAGAGGCAGCAGCGTCCCGGTCTCCTCGTGCACCAAATTCCCGCACAGGAACGGGAAGTTCGGGGTGCGCTGATAGTCCTTGAGCTGCTCGAACTCGCCGCGGAGGAACAGGTCGCCGCCGTCGAGGACGAGCACGTTCTCCTCCTCGGCCCGGACCTGGTCGGTGAGCGTCGAGTACGTCGCGACGTTGTTCTCGTGACGACGGCCGTCGGCGCGGCATGTGCACCCCTAGCATGGCGGGCGATGACCTCCGACTCCGCCCGCCTCTCCCAGCTCCTCGCCTCGATCGACGGCCGCGGCTACGGCTCCTACAAGCAGCTGCGCGGCAGCTACGACCTGGGATCGTGCCGTCTCGTGATCGACCATGTGCAGGCCGACCCCTACGCGCCGCCCTCGCTCATGCGCCTGGTCGTGGACCGGGCCGCGGCGGGCTTCCCGGAGGACCTGCTGGCCGACCGGCGCGGACGCGTCGCGACCTCCGACTTCCTGGCGCGGGCGCTCACCGAGGCCGCCGCCCACAGCGGGGAGCGGGTCGACGTCGGCGCCCCGGGCCAGGAGGTGCTCGAGCGCACCACCATCGCCTTCACCGAGGACGGGATCGAGGCGCGCCTCGCGGCCGAGCTGCCCGCCTCCGGCCGCCGCATCCAGGGCCGACGCGCCGCGCGCCTGCTCACCGAGGACCTGCCCCGGATCGCCGAGGCCGTCCTGTTCCACGCCCGCCACGACGCGGAGGCGCTGCGCGCCCATGTCGCCCTCCACCGCGACCAGGAGGCGCTGCGCGAGCAGCTCGCCGCACGGGGGCTCGTTGCCTTCGTCGGCGACGGCGCCGTCCTGCCCCGCCGTGCCGGGGACTCCGACCTGCCGCTGCGCGAGGGCGCGATCCCCTTCGAGAGCCCGGCCTCGCTGCGCGTCGAGATCGATCTGCCCAGCGGCCGACGGGTCAGCGGCATGGGCATCCCCGAGGGGGTGACCGTGATCGTCGGCGGCGGTTTCCACGGCAAGTCCACGCTGCTGCGCGCCCTCGAACGCGGCATCCACCCGCACCGCGCGGGCGACGGCCGCGAGTGGGTGATCACCCGGGCCGATGCCGCGGCGATCCGCGCCGAGGACGGCCGGGCCGTGACCGGCGTCGACATCTCCGCGTTCATCAGCGGGCTGCCCTCGGGGACCGACACCCGCTCCTTCACCACCTCGAACGCCTCGGGTTCCACCTCGCAGGCCGCGTCCCTCGTCGAGGCGGCCGACGCCGGCGCGTCGGCGCTGTTGATCGACGAGGACACCTCCGCCACGAACTTCATGCTCCGCGACGCGCGGATGCGCGCCCTCATCCCCGCCGAGCACGAGCCGATCACCCCGTTCGTGGACCGTGTCCGGCCCCTGCTCACCGAGCGCGGGGTCTCCACCGTGCTCGTCGCGGGCGGCTCCGGCGCGTTCTTCGACGTCGCCGACCACGTGATCGCGATGGACTCCTACGTCCCCCGCGACGTCACCGCCGAGGCCCGCGCGCTCGCCGAGAAGGCGCAGCCCCCGACAGCGCCCGTGTTCACCGCGCCGCGGCCCCGGCTGCCGGACCCGGCCTCCCTCCGCCCGGCGGGCGCCCGCAGGCCCGCTTCCGCTCGCGGCCGCACGACGATCCGGCTCGGCCGCGAGCACCTCGACCTCTCCGCCGTCTCCCAGCTGCTCGATCCCGCGCAGACCCAGGCCGTCGCCCACGCCCTGGACCGCCTCGCGGACCTGCTCGCCGAGGACGGCCCGCTCCCGCTCGAGGACGCGGTCCAGTTGCTCCTCGACCGGATCGAGCATGGCGGCCTCGAGAGCCTCTCTCCCCACCGCGGCCACCCCGGACATCTCGCCCGGCCCCGCGCGCTCGAGATCCACGCCGCGGTGAACCGGTGGCGGGGGCTGCGGCTCACCTGACCGCTACGGCGCCACGTTGAGGGTGCGGCGGAACATGTTCCCCGGGTCGTAGACCTGCTTGATGCGCTGCAGGCGCCGGTAGGTCTCCGCCCCGTACGCCTCGCGGGTCACCTCGGGCACGGGCCGGGTCCGCTCGATGGAGCGGAAGTTGACGTACTCGCCGCGCTCCCGCAGCCGGGCGAGCTCGGCCGCGGCCCGCTCGGCGAAGGCGCGGAAGCGGGCGTCCTCCCCGGGGTCCTGCCAGGCGAGATGGATCGAGACCATGAGGCGCCCGCCGCGGTGAGGGAAGGCGGTCGCCCCCTCCGGCACGCGGGCGAACGCCCCGCCGAGCAGATGCAGTTCCAGGCTTGCGCCCGGCCCGGGCAGCGCCTCGGCGACGGCGGCGAGAGCGTCGAGCACCTCCTCGTCCAGGCTGCGGAAGCTCGCGTTGCGCCACAGCCCGCGCGCCCCCGTCGGCACCGCCTCGCTGCGCGCACCCTGCCAGGCCTCCCAGCTGACAGGCCCGCTGAGCTCGCGGTCCGGGGGCAGCGCGCGGCGCAGCGCGCCGATCAGCGCCTCGCCCGCGGCATGGTCCTCGTCGATCCAGACGCTGTGGATCGCCAGCCACGGAGCGTCCCCGAGCCCGTCCTCGGGCGGCGGCGAGGCGATCGAGACCACCGCGGCGAGCTCGTCGGGCAGGTCTCGGCTCCAGCGCTCGAAGGCGCCGAGCGCGCGCCGCCACTGCGCCCGCCGGTAGTACAGGCTCGCTCCGAGCACCGTCTCCGGCATCGGCACGGCCCGGTAGGTGAACGCGGTGACCACGCCGAAGTTCCCGCCCCCGCCGCGCAGGGCCCAGAACAGGTCCCGGTGCTCCTCCTCGCTCGCGCGCACGAGCCGGCCGTCGGCGAGGAGCACGTCGGCGGCCTCGAGCCGGTCCAGGCTCAGCCCCGCCTTCCGCGACAGCCAGCCCACCCCGCCGCCGAGGGTCATCCCGGCGATGCCGGGGGAGGGGACGGTGCCCAGCGGAACGGCGAGCCGGTGCGGCGCGGTCGCGGCGTCGACGTCCCCGACCCGCGCCCCGGGCGCGGCCGTGACCAGGTGGGTCGCGGGGTCGACGGTGACCTCACGCAGCGCGCCGAGATCCAGCACGATCCCATCGTCGACGGTGCCGAGCCCCGCGACGGAGTGCCCGCCGCCGCGCACTGCGAGCGGCAGCCCCGTCTCCCGCACGGCCTCCAGCACGGGCAGGGCGTCGTCGATCGTCGCGGCGCGCACCACCAGGTAGGGGAAGCGCTCCTCGCGTCCGTTCCACACCGCCCGCGCCGCGTCGTAGTCCGGATGGCCGGGCACCACCACCTCGCCCGCGACCCGGTCGCGCAGCCGGTCCAGGGCCGCGCGCGATTCCGGGATCGGATCCTCGCCCGTCTTCCATGTCATGGCTTGGCGACCTCCTGGAATGGTGGGCGAACAGGCCGCCCACGACCAAGGATGAGTGCCGGGACGCACCGCCCGGGCACCCTCCGTGGACTGTGCCTGACCAGCGGGCGGGCCGCCCGTCGGCAGGCGGGTGGAGCTGATCTCGACGGTACTGCGCGGCGAGGAGGAGGGCAACGGGCCTCCCGTTCGTGGTGCCTGGGCACGTCGACGCCTATGACCGCGCCGACGCGGCCGATGCTCATCCCGGCCGCGCGAGGTGGCAGGCTGGGCACACCCGCCCCACCCCGGACGAAGGAGCACCATGTCCGTCCCCCACCTGCTCGACCACATCGTCATCGCCGGCCCCGACCTCGCCGAGACCGTCGAGTGGTTCCGCGAGCTCACCGGCGTCACGCCCGCCCCCGGCGGCAGCCACCCCACCGGCACCGCGAACGCCCTGGTCGCCCTCACCGTCGGCGGCGAGCGACGCCCGCACTACCTCGAGCTGATCGGCCCCGACCCGGAGCGCGAGGACGAGGAGCTGCCGAAGACCTTCAGCATCAACCGCCTGAAGCGCCCCACCCTGATCACCTACGCCGTGCACCCCGAGGACATCGACCAGGTCGCCGAGCGCTCCCGTGCCGCCGGCGTCGATCCCGGCCCCATCGCGGACCTCTCCGGCACCACGACGGGCGGCGAGCTCCTGCAGTGGCGGCTCACGCAGGCCCGCGCCCCGCGCAACTACGGCGTGCCCTTCCTCATCGACTGGGGCACCACCGAGCAGCCCGGCCTCACCGACCTGCCCACGATCGAGCTGGTCTCCTTCGAGCGCGTCGAGGTGAGGCCGGAGCCGCTGCAGAAGGCGCTGGCCGCGCTCGACCTCGGCGACGGCGTCGCCCCGGTCCACGAGGGTCCCGGCTCCCGCTTCGTGCTCCAGCTGCGCACCGAGGACGGGCGCGAGATCGAGATCTGAGACGGTCGACGGCCGCCCCGGCATCGTCCCGCCGGGGGTGCGTGCCGCATCTGGTCAGGTGATGGCGTGTGGCGTGCCGGTACGGCTATATGGGCGGTTTCAGATGATCACTGCATCGGTGGTGATGATCT
>NZ_BCAK01000035.1:0-12336 GCF_001293905.1 Brachybacterium sp. SW0106-09 | reverse complement strand
CTCCCTCCGGGCCGCCCCCTCCCTCCGGGCCGCCCCCTCCGGGCCGACGCGTCACTCCGGGCCGGCCCGCCGCGTCACTCGGGGCCGACGAGCACCTGCGGCAGCCCGTACTCGTGCTCGAGCACCTCGCAGGCCGCACCCACGGCGATCAGGTCCGTGCCGCGGGTGGAGAGCATCACCTCGACGTGCACCCACGGCTCGTCGCTGAGCCCGGCGGTCAGCGCCTCGCGGATCGCGTCCATCGACGCCTCGTGCTGCTCGTGGACGGTCCGCCCGCCGAGCACCACGCGGTCCACGTCCACCAGGCGCACCAGGTTCACCACCACCTCGGCGAGGATGCGCGCGGCGAGCTCGTCCTCCCCCCGCTCGAGCGCGGCCCGGTGCTCCCTCTGCGCGCAGCCGCGGCGGCCGCAGGGGCAGGGGATCCCGTCCATCCGCACCACGGTGTGCCCGATCTCGCCGGCGTGGGAGTGGGCGCCGCGCACGATCTGGTCGTCCAGGCACAGCGCCGCCCCGAGCCCGTCCTCGACCAGCAGCAGCGCGGCGTTGCGGAGCAGCCCGGGCTGGGACCAGGCCTCGCCCACCAGCGCCGCACGGGAGTCGTGGTCCAGCAGCACCGGCATGCCGAGCTCCTCGGCGAGCAGGCGGCGGATCGGCGCGCCCCGCCAGGGATCGGGGTCGGAGGTGCCGCGGTAGACGCCCTCCTCGCCGTCGACCGGGCCGGGCATCCCGACGCCGACGCCGAGCAGGAGCCCCGGGCCGACGTCCTGCAGCGCGCGGGCCTCGTCGGCGAGTGTGGCGACCAGCTCGGGCACCGGCTGGAGGCGGCCGATCTCGAGCTCGCGGCGCTCGAGGATCTCCCCGGTGAGGTCGACCACGACGGAGTGGAGCCGCGAGCGGGTCAGGTGCAGCCCGATCGCACGGCGTGAGCCGGGGACGATCTCGTACAGGGTCGTGGGCTTGCCGGGGCCCGAGGTCACGGTGCCGGCCTCCTCGACGAGGCCGCGCTCCATCAGCCGCGCCAGGATCTTCGAGATCGCCTGCGGGGTCACCTGCAGCTCCTGGGCGAGGCCGGAGCGGGAGACCGGGTCGCCGCGGCGCGCGACGGCGAGGACGGCGGCGTCGTGCGCGCCCGCCATGCGGTCCAGCGGGGTGGTCGGTCTCACCCGGCCATCCTCGCACGCCACGACGCTGTGACCGGCGGGTAACGCGCAAGGGAGGGGTGCCGCGACCCGGTGTGATCCAACAGATCCCCGCCACCCCCTTGACCTAACGCAACAGCGTTTGCTTATTCTGTGCGTCGGGTCGATGGAGCCCGTCCCCGCCCGCCCGCTCCCGACAGCCGAGGTCCCCTCATGACCCTCACCCGCGCCCCCCGCCCCGCGTCCACCGAGCTCACCCCTGCTCGCCGCCGCCTCGCCCTGCTCGCGATCGCGCTCGGCGGCTTCGGCATCGGCGGCTCCGAGTTCGTCTCCATGGGCCTGCTTCCCGGCATCGCCCACGGCCTGCTGCCCGAGATGATGGCCGCCGACCCCGAGGGCGGCATCGCCCGCGCCGGCATCGCGATCACCGCCTACGCGCTCGGCGTCGTCGTCGGCGCTCCCGCCCTGGCGCTCCTCTCGGTGCGCTGGAGTCGCACCACGATGATCATGCTGCTCGCGATCGCGCTCGCCGTCGGCACCCTGCTCTCCGGCGTGATGCCGACCTTCGAGCTCACCGTGCTCGCCCGCTTCGTCGCCGGCATTCCGCACGGCGCCTACTTCGGCGTCGCCTCGCTGCTGGCCGCCTCCCTGATGGGCCCCGGCAGCCAGGGCAAGGGCACCGCGCTCGCCCTGTCCGGGCTGACCGTCGCGAACCTGATCGGCGTCCCGATCCTCACCGCCGTCGGCCAGGCGGCCGGCTGGCGCTTGGTCTACCTGCTGCTGGCCGGTGTGTTCGTCGCGACCTTCGCAGCCCTCTACCTGACCGTCCCGCACCAGGAGAAGGCGATCGGCCGCCGCATGCTCGACGAGCTCGTGGCCCTCAAGCGCCTCCAGCTGTGGATCGTCATCGGCATCGCCGCGGTCGGCTTCTCCGGCGCCTTCGCCGTGTTCAGCTACGTCGCCGACATCACCACCCAGGTCACCGGCGCCCCCGAGAGCTCCGTGCCGTGGGTGCTCGCCGCCGCAGGCCTCGGCATGACGATCGGCAACGTCGTGGGCGGCGTGACCACCGACCGCTCCCTCAAGGGCACCCTGCTGATCGGCTTCCCGCTCTACATCACCGCGCTCGTGGTGCTCTTCGCCGTCGCCCACACCTCGCTGACCGCGCTGATCATCGCGTTCTTCGCGGCGAACCTGGTGAACTCCTCGCTGAGCCCCGCGATGCAGACCTGGATGATCCGCATCGCGCACCGCTCCGAGCTGCTGGGCGCCTCGATGAACCAGGCCGCGTTCAACGTCGCCAACGCCCTCGGCGCGACCCTCGGCGGCGCCGTGATCGCCGCGGGCTTCGGCTACGAGGCGCCGATGGTCGTCGCGATCGTGCTGGCGAGCACCGGCTTCGCCATGGTCGTCACCACGCTGATCGCGCTGAAGGTCCGCTCGCGCCGCACCCTGCAGGTGCTCAGCGAGCACGAGGAGACCATCACCGGCTCGATCCCCGTCGTCCCGGCCGGCGTCTGAGCGCGGCGGGCGTCCCGTCGGCGCCCGACCTCGCCGGACTCCCGCCGCAAGGGCCCGCGACCATCACGGTCGCGGGCCCTCGCGCATCCTCGGGGCCGACGGCCGCCGCGTGCGCCGTGTGCGCCGGACCGCCGGGTCGGCCCCGCAGCCTGCCGTGGGGCCGAGGCGCGGCTCGGCGGGAACGGGTCCCACGTCCCTGCCCATAAAACAATGTTGGGCGTAACATCGGCTCCACTTGGGCTTCACAGTCGTTCATCCCACCTGGCCGCCGGGGAGGCGGCGACCTAGTGTGACCGCATCCCCGACGTCCCCCTATGAGGAGCTGCCGTGCACATCCAGACCGCCGCCGTGCACACCCTGCGCGATTTCGAGCACGGAGCGGTCGTCCCGCCGGTGCACCTGGCCTCGACCTTCGAGCTCGACCCCGCCACCGAGGACGGCGCCTACGCCTACCAGCGCGGGGCGAACCCCACCCGCGCCCAGCTCGAGCAGGTCCTCGCGGCGCTGGACGGCGCCCGCCACGGCTTCGCCTTCGCCTCCGGCATGGCCGCGACCGCCGCCTCGCTGTCCACCCTCGAGGTCGGCGACGAGGTGATCCTCCCCGCGAGCGTCTACGGCGGCACCTATCGCCTGGTCGACCTCGTGCTGCCGGGACGGGGCATCACCGGCCGCTTCGTCGCGGACCTCGCCGAGCTCACCGACGAGGACTTCACCCCCGCCACGCGCGCCGTCTTCGTCGAGACCCCCGCGAACCCGACCCTGCGCATCACCGACCTGCGCCGCATCGTCGAGCTCGCCCACCGCCACGACGCCCTCGTGATCGTGGACAACACCTTCATGACGCCCGTGCTGCAGAAGCCGCTCGCGCTCGGCGTCGACATCGTCGTGCAGTCCGCCACGAAGTACCTCGCCGGCCACTCCGACCTCCTCGCCGGGGCCGTCACCACCGACGACGACGGGCTCGCCGACGCGCTCCGCCTCGCCCAGAAGGCCCAGGGCGGGGTGCTCGGCCCGCAGGACTCCTTCCGCCTGATCCAGTCGATCAAGACCCTCCCGCTGCGCCTCGAGCGCCAGCAGGCGAACGCCGAGGCGATCGTGGAGCATCTTCGCGGTCACGAGCGCATCGCCCGGGTCTGGTACCCCGGCTCGCACAGCGAGGAGGAGGCGCGCCTGCACGACGCCCAGGCCACGGGCCGCGGCGCCGTGCTCTCCTTCGAGCTCGCCGACGGTCTGGACCGCGTCGCCTTCCTGCGCGCCCTGCGCTACCCGGCCTACGCGGTGAGCCTCGGCGGCGTCGAGTCGCTGATCTGCCGCCCCGCCACCATGACCCACGAGGCGATGACCCCCGAGGCCCAGGCTGCGGCGGGCATCAGCACCGAGATGCTGCGCCTGAGCGTCGGCATCGAGGACCTCGCCGATCTCCTCGAGGACCTCGACCAGGCCCTCGCCGCCGCCGGCTGACCCGCCCCCGACCGCTCCCCACCGCAGAGGACATCACCATGAGCCCCGCCCCGCGCCCCACCCGTCGTCTTGCCCTCGCCCTCGGCGGCACTTCCGTGCTCGCCGTCCTGGCGGCCTGCAGCTCCGAGGGAGGCTCCGGTGCCTCCGACGGCGGCGGCAGCGGCGAGGACGTCCTCGCCCGCATCCAGGAGAGCGGCACCGTGCGCATCGGGCTCGAGGGCACCTACCGCCCCTACGCCTTCCACGACGGCTCCGGCGAGCTCGTCGGCTTCGAGAAGGAGATCGCCGATCGCCTCGCCGAAGGACTCGGGGCGACGCCCGAGTACGTCGAGACCGAATGGGACTCCCTCATCGCGGGGCTCGACGTGGACCGCTACGACCTCGTGGTCAACAACGTCGGCATCACCCCCGAGCGCGAGGAGGTCTACGCCTTCTCCGAGCCCTACGCCCGCTCGATCGGCCGGGTCGCCGTGCCCGCGGACTCCGAGGTGCAGACCCTCGCCGAGCTCGACGGCGCCCGCAGCGCCCAGACCGCGACCAGCAACTGGGCCGCCCAGATGGAGGATCTCGGCGCCGAGATCGTGCCGGTCCAGGGCTTCGCCGAGGCGATCGAGCTGGTGCTCCAGGGGCGGGCCGACGCGACCGCGAACGACCTGATCTCCTTCCAGACCTACCAGGAGGAGCATCCGGAGGCGGACTTCCGTCTCCTCGACGAGGAGCTGCCCGACGAGACGACCGTCGGCGTCATCATGCAGCAGGGGCAGGAGCCGCTGCTGACCGAGGTGAACGCGATCCTCGAGGAGATGAAGCAGGACGGCTCGCTCACCGCCATCTACGAGGAGTGGGTGGGCCAGGACATCACCCCGGAGGGCTGAGGCGCCGTGCCCCGCTTCCTCGAGCTGTGGATCGAGTCCCTCCCGCGGCTGCTCGCCGCGCTGGTCCAGGTCACGATCCCGCTGTCCCTGCTGTCCTTCGCGATCGCGCTGGTGATCGCGGTGCTCGTCGCGCTCGCGCGCCTGTACTCCCCGGTGCCGCTGAAGGCCGTGGCCTGGGCGTACGTGCAGGTGTTCCGCGGCACGCCGCTGGTGGTGCAGCTGTTCATCGTCTACTTCGGGCTCCCGGGCATCGGCATCGAGCTCGCAGCCTTTCCTGCGGCCGTGATCACGCTCGCGCTGAACACCGGCGCCTACGCCTCGGAGGCCGTGCGCGCCTCGATCCTCTCGATCCCGCGCGGCCAGTTCGAGGCGGCGAGGTCCCTGAACCTCTCGCGCGCGGCGACCTTCCGCCGGGTCGTGGCCCCGCAGGCGATGCGGATCGTACTCCCGCCGCTCGCGAACGACTTCATAGACCTGGTCAAGGGAACCAGCCTGGTCTTCGCGATCACGCTCATCGACCTGTTCCAGGTGGGCCGGCAGATCGCGGCGACCACCTACGAGCCGCTGATCATGTACACCCTGGTGGCCCTGATCTATCTCCTCGTGGTGTCGCTGCTGAGCCTCGGGCAGAATCAGCTCGAGAGGAAGGTGTCCGCCCATGTCCGCGCCTGAGAACGCTCCCGACGCCCGGCCGCCGCTGAGCGTGGCCGGCCTGCGCAAGACCTTCGGGGAGCTCGTCGCCCTCGAGGGGGTCTCGCTGGAGATCGAGCGCGGCACCACGACAGTGCTGCTGGGCCCCTCGGGTTCGGGCAAGTCCACTCTGCTGCGCTGCCTGAACCTGCTCGAGCAGCCCGATGCGGGGACCCTCGACCTGGGCGACGGCCCGATCGACGTGGGCGGCAGGCTCCCGGCCCGGACCGTCCGGCAGATCCGCTCCCGCTCGACGATGGTCTTCCAGCAGTTCAACCTCTTCCCGCACCTGACCGCCCTCGGGAACGTCACCCTCGCCCCGATCGAGAACCTGGGCCTGGACCGGGCGGAGGCCGAGACGCGCGGGCGCGAGCTGCTGGGGAAGGTGGGTCTCGCCGACAAGGCGGAGGCCTATCCCGACCGGCTCTCCGGCGGCCAGCAGCAGCGCGTCGCGATCGCCCGGGCGCTGGCCATGGACCCCGACGTGCTGCTGTTCGACGAGCCGACCTCCGCGTTGGACCCCGAGCTGGCCGCGGAGGTGGTCGCGGTGCTCTCCGACCTCGCCGCTGAGCACCGCACCCTCGTGGTGGTCACCCACTCCCTCGCCTTCGCCCGACGGGTCGCGGACCGGGTGGTCTTCCTCGAGGACGGGCGGATCCTCCAGGACGGCAGCCCGGAGGAGTTCTTCTCCAGCGCCGACGAGCGCCTGCGCCGCTTCCGCGAGGTGATCAGCTCCGTCTGAGTCGGCGGGGCCCGGCCTGCACGAGAAGCGCCGGCACGGGCGAGGAGCGGCGCGGCGACGGCCCCGAGCGCGGGTCACGCTTCGCTCACGGCGCAGAGCGCGCCCAGGTGGATCTACGGAACGCCCGTTAGACTGGGCGGGTCGGTCCGGTGGACCCTGTCGAGCTCCGCCGTCGACCCCCGATCATTCCCACGTGAGGAGTCACATGGCACGCCACAACATCGTGTTCGGCCGTGACCAGGCAGTGCAGCAGGGTGGCAGCGCGTACAGCGGCCCCCGCTTCGGCCAGGGCGCGCAGACCGGACCCGCTTCCGACACACAGTGGTCCTCCGGCTTCGGCCAGCAGGGCGGCGACCAGCTCGAGGCGATGTACGCCCGCCCGGCCGCCACCGGTCACGACACCGGTCGCATGACCATGCGCGATGCGCTCAACGCCATCAGCGCGACCCTCGGCGTGATCATCGTGGTCGGCTTCGCCGTCGCGATGATGCCGCTCGCCCTCGGCCTCGTCGCCGGCGACCAGGGGGTCCAGGCGGGTCTCGCGCTCACCGGCGTCGCGACCCTCGTCGGCCTGATCGGTGGACTCGTCCTGTCGCTGGTCAACATCTTCAAGAAGCAGCCCTCGCCGATCCTGGTGCTCGCCTACGCGGCGTTCGAGGGCATGTTCCTCGGCGGGCTCAGCGGGACGATGGAGTTCATCTACCCCGGCATCGCGATGCAGGCCGTGGTCGGCACCCTCGCGGTGGCCGCCACCGTGCTGGTCCTCTTCCGGGTCGGCATCCTGCGCACCTCCCCCCGCCTGAACAAGATCTTCATGGTCGCGATGGTCGCGTACCTGCTGTTCGGGCTCGTGAACATCGGCTACCTGCTGCTCTCCGGGCAGAGCCTGCGCGACGGACTGCTGGGCCTGGTCATCGGCGGCCTCGCCGTCGTCATGGCCTCCTACTCGCTGGTGATGGACTTCGAAGACGTCCAGCGCTCCGTCGAGGCGGGCACGCCGCGGAAGTACGCCTGGCGCCTCGGCTTCGGCATCGCCGTGACCATGGTGTGGCTGTACGTCGAGGTGCTGCGGATCCTGATGATCCTGCGCGGCAACGACTGACGCCACCGCGCGGCGCCGCCGGCGTCGCACTCCGTATGCTGAACGGCGGGCCCCTCGGGGGCCCGCCGTTCCGCCTTCCGGGGACCCGACGTTGCAGGAGGAGACCGCCGATGGGACTGTGGCAGTGGGTGCTCGACAACTGGGCCCTGGTGTGGACCTATCTCTACGTCGGCATCGATGTCGTCCTGCGGCTGATCAGCCTCGTCGTCGTCCCCCGGAACCGTCGGCCCGGCTCGGCGCTCGCCTGGCTGCTGGCGATCATGGTGCTGCCGATCGTCGGCTTCCCGCTGTTCCTGCTGCTGGGCCGCTCCCAGCTCCCGAAGCGCCGGCTCGCGAAGCAGAAGGCCGTGAACCGGCTGCTGCGGGTGCGGGCCCACGAGATCCCCGACAGCGAGCTCGACGAGGACGCGCCCAGCTGGCTGCAGTCCGCCGTGCAGCTGAACCGCGAGCTCGGTGCCTTCCCGCTGACCGGAAAGAACTCGGCCGAGCTAGAGATCGACTACGACACCTCGATCGCGCGGATGGCGGAGGACATCCGCACCGCGCACGAGAGCGTCCACGTGCTCTTCTACATCATGGGCCTCGACGAGGTCACCGAGGACTTCTTCGAGGCGCTCGCGGAGCGGGCCGACGCCGGCGTGACCGTGCGGGTGCTGTACGACCACTGGGGCGCGGTCAGCCACCGCGCCGTGTACCGCGCGATGCGGCAGAAGCTCGACGCCCATGGCATCCAGCACGCCCCGATGATGCCGATCCGTCTTCTCCGCGACGGCGCCTTCCAGCGCCCGGACCTGCGCAACCACCGCAAGATGGTCATCGTCGACGGCGAGATCGGCTGGATGGGCAGCCAGAACCTCATCGCCGCCCACTACGACAAGCCCGCGAACATCCGCCGCGGCCGGCACTGGCAGGAGACGATGGCCCGTTTCCGCGGCCCGATCGTCTCGGAGCTGAACCTGCTGTTCGCCTCCGACTGGTACTACGAGTCCGACGAGATGCTCGACGAGCAGACGCTGGTGAGGCCCTCGCCGGACACCTCCGGCACCTACGAGTGCCAGCTCGTGCCCAGCGGCCCCGGCTTCGTCGCGGAGAACAACCTGTTGCTGTTCAACCAGCTGTTCTACTCGGCCACCCGGCGCATCGTCGCGGTCTCGCCCTACTTCGTGCCCGACGAGTCGATGCTCTCGGCCCTCATCACCGCCGCGCGGCGCGGGGTCGAGGTGGAGCTGTTCGTCTCCGAGATCGGCGATCAGTTCCTCGTCTTCCACGCCCAGCGCTCCTACTACTCGACGCTGCTGGATGCGGGGGTCAAGATCTGGCTCTACCGCGCCCCGACGATCCTGCACGCCAAGCATGTCACGATCGACGATTCGGTCAGCGTGATCGGCTCCTCCAACATGGACATGCGCTCGTTCCTGCTGCAGATGGAGTGCTCGCTGATGGTGGGCGGCACCGACTTCATGGAGAAGATGCGCGAGGTCGAGCACACCTACCGCTCCCGCAGCCGGCAGCTGACGCGCGAGGAGTGGGAGTCCCGGCCCCGCGTCATGCAGGTCATCGACAACCTCTGCCGCCTCGCCTCCTCCGTGGTGTGAGGGAGGGCCCTGACCGAGCGGCGGGCCCGATGCGAAGGGGCGGCGGGCCCGCGGGCAGGGGAGGAGCTCAGGCGACGCCGGTGAGGGACTCCAGGGCCTCGGCGGCGGCCTCCTCGTGCTCGGCGACGCCGACCGCGGTCTCGAGCATGAACACGCTCGGACCCTGCGGGGTGTCCAGCACGATGACCGTCAGGCTGGTCGCGGAGGTCTTCTCCATCGGGGCCTTCGCGAAGTTCACGGTCGCAGTGGTGCGATAGCCGGGAAGGCCCGCGATCGTCACCGGTTCGGTGACCTGGTCGTCGAGCGTGCGCCCCTCGGTGTCGCCCCAGATCGACGCGGCGAAGTAGCACGCGACGATCTTCTCGGAGGCGACCTCGTTGCCCGGGTACTCGATGCCGGGCTGCCACTCGACGGCGCCGACGAACATCCCCGAGTACCAGCCGTCCTCGACCTGCGCGTAGGCGCCCTGGGCGTCGTTCACGTACGCGACGCCGCGGGGCGTCTGCCGCTGGTCGTAGACCGCGGGCGGGATGAACTGCAGGCCCCCGCCGCGCAGCTTCCCGGAGGGGTTGTCGCCGGCGCGCTCCATGGTCTCCGGCTGCCAGCAGCGCTCCTCCTCGACCTCGCCCGTCGGGGTCGCCGACGCGCTCGCCGAGGCGCTCGACGGGTCCGTCGCGGGCGTGGTCCCGCCGGAGGAGGGATCGCCGCCGTCCCCGCGGAGCACGAGATAGCCGATCGTCCCGCCGACGATCAGCAGGAACACCGCGGCGAAGGCGATCCCGCCGATCAGCAGCGGCGTCGCCCGGCCTCCGCCCCCGCCGGAGGTGGAGGGCTGGGTGAAGGTGAACTGCGGTCCGGTGTGCACGGCTGCTCCTGCAGGGGTATCGGGACGCGGTCGGTCACTCGACGACGTCGAGGCTCGCGATGATGTCCTCGAGGTTCTGGACATGCTCGGGCTGGTCGGCGGCGACGTCGCTGGCCAGGGCGCTGGGGCCGTTCGGCGTCTCCACGACGATCGACGTGACGATCGAGGCGCTCGAGGTGTCCAGCACCTCGGGGTCCTCGAAGTGGTATGTGGCCTGGACGATCCAGGCGGCGGTGCCGTCCACCGTCATCACCTCGGAGCGGTAGTCGGTCACCTCCGGGTGCTCGCCGAAGTGGGAGACGACCCCGGAGGTGGTCGCGTAGCACTGGAAGATCGCGACGGCCGCGGCCTCGAGACCGGGATAGCCGCCCTCGTCCTCGGGGAAGGTGACCCGGCCGAGGTTCACGACGCTGTACCAGCTGCCCTCGACCCGTCGGCCGTCGGCCGCGAGCTCGGTGAGATAGGGCAGGGAGTGGACGGCCCAGCCGTCGCCCCAGCCCTCGGGGCTTGTGTACTCCAGCCCGCCGCCGCGCACCTTGCCGGCGCCGGAGGGCTGCGGCGGGGTGGTGTTCTGCGGGACCGTGCACTCGGTGGTGGGGGCCTGGGTGAAGATCGGCGGGGGAGGGGCGATGTCCGGGTCCTCGGGATCGGGAACGTACTCGGACTGGCCCTCGGCGCTGCGGGGCCCGGTCGAATAGGCCGACGGGTCCGGATCCTCGAGCACGGAGCGGAAGACGGTCTGGGAGAGGATCAGCGCCAGCACGAGCAGGATGACGACCGAGCCGCCGATCACGGCGATCATCGTCAGCCGGGTGCGGTGCCGGGCGCGCTCGCTCGGCTCGCCGAGGGTCGCCGGCCCGTGGTCCTCGCCGAAGTCGGGGAGTCCCGTCGGGGAGGACGAGGAGGCGAAGTCGGGCAGGGGGGCGCTCTCGGGCACACCCTCGCCGTGCGGCTCCTGCGTCATCGGCACCTCCCCTGTCCCGGGCCCTGTCCCCGGTCGCCTCCCGGCGGGGTCCCCGTGACCCCCGTCCGGGGGAGATTGTCCCACGACCGGGGGAGATTGTCCCACGACCGGGCGCGTCCGCCGGGCATCCGGGCCGCCGCGTCCCGGCAGGGGGATGCCAGGGACGGTTGGTACTCTCCGCTCACGGGTCACCCGGGACCCGGTCCACTCGTCGGATGGAGATCGCATGCGCCCGCCCCTCGTCCTGTCCATCGCCGGATCGGAGTCCGACGGCGCCGCCGGCGTCCAGGCGGACCTGAAGACCTTCACGGCGCTGGGCTCCTACGGTGCGAGCGCCGTGACGATGGTGGTCTCCGCGTCCCCGCAGGGCGTGCGCGGGGTGCACCCGCTGCCGCCCGAGGTGGTGCGCTCCCAGATCGACGCGGTCTCCGAGGAGCTGCTGCTGGACGCGACGAAGATCGGCTCGCTGGGCAGCGCCGCCGTGGTCGCCGAGGTCGTGGCCGCGCTGCGTGCCCATCGTGAGCGCTTCGGGACCGTGGTGCTGGATCCGGTGATGGTCAGCGCCGACGGCACGGCGCTGATCTCGGCGGAGGGCGCCGCGGCGATCGAGCACGACCTGCTCCCGCTCGTGGACGTGCTGGTGCTGACCATGAGGGAGTCCGCGCAGCTGCTGCGCCGGGCGGTGGCGACCTCGATCGAGGAGATGCGCGAGCACGCGCTCGCGCTCGTCGCGAAGGGGCCCCGGTCCGTCCTGATCACGGGCGGCTCGCTCCCGGGCGACGAGGTCGTGGACGTGCTGGTCCATCCCGGCGGCACGGATCTGCTGCGGGCGCAGCGGATCGAGGGCCGGGCGCTGCGCGGAGCGGGCACGACCCTGTCGGCCGCGCTGACGGCCCAGCTCGCACGGATCGCCGAGTTCGACCGGGCGGGGGAGCTGCAGGAGATCGGCGAGTCGGGCTCGGACGACGACATGCCCACGATCGTCGCCTCGGCGCGCGAGTTCGTGGCGAGCGCGACCGAGAACGCGCAGGACTGGCGCCTCTCCCGCACCGCCGGCGGCCACGGCCCGGTGAACCACCTCATCACCCTCGGCAAGGACTGAGCGACGTACTGGTGAGGGACGAGCCGGTAGGAGCTCGGTCGAGGGGAGAGGGACTGAGCGACGTACTGGTGAGGGACGAGCCGGTAGGAGCTCGGTCGAGGGGGAAGGACTGAACCGGACGCAGCGCGCGGCCCGTCCCGCTGCTGTCGGCCCGGCGCCGCATCCGGCCGCGCCCGATTCCCGCTCGCTGTCATCCCCTGCACCGTCGAGACATGGTCGAGTGCTGGCGTACGGCGTACCACTACGCCTATATGGCGGTGTCAAGCGGTCAGTGCAC
>NZ_BCAK01000034.1:0-27525 GCF_001293905.1 Brachybacterium sp. SW0106-09 | reverse complement strand
GGACATCTTCACTGGGAGTGGAGGAGTGCTTGAACCCCTTTTCGGGTGTTCGCCTCCTCCACTCCCTTTTCTCATGCCCGGGAACTGGGAGCCCACACGCGTCCCTGGTCTTGGCGCGAGAACGGGAGCCGGCCATGACAAGCGGGGTCGGAAGGCGAGGCACCGGCTCGGGAGAGGGGTCGGGCTGAGCTGTCCCGAGCGCCGGGATGGTCCGGTTCAGGGGGCGAGCTCGCAGATCCATCCATTGGCGGAGTGGTGCGCAGTTCCGCCCGTCACCTCGGGACCGTCGTACGACTCGGGGCCCGTGCCTCCCCGGTAGACTCGGCTGTCGTGTCGCTCCTGTCCGGGAGCGCAGTCCGCACTCCGGCCCCGCTCCTCGGGACCGGCCCGATCCCCAGGAGAGACATGCCGTCCACGCTGCCGGGTGTGCCCGACATCGATGATCAGCTCGCGACGAGCATCGTCGAGCGCCTGGGCACCATCGAGCACGGGCTGCGCGAATCCGTCGCGAGCTCCGACGACATGATGCGCTGGACCGCTCGCCACCTCATGGACGCCGGCGGCAAGCGTGTCCGCCCGATGCTCGTGCTCCTGGCCGCATCCCTCGGGGACGTCGATGCCGAGGGCGTGCAGGAGGCGGCGATCCTCGTCGAGCTGACCCACCTGGCCAGCCTCTACCACGACGACGTGATGGACTCGGCGCCCACCCGCCGCGGCACCGACAGCGCCCACTCGCTGTGGGGCAACAACGTCGCGATCCTCACCGGGGACTTCCTCTTCGCCCGGGCGAGCGCGCTGAGCGCCCGCATCGGCCCCGCGGCCGTGCGGATGCACTCCGAGACCTTCGAGAGGCTCTGCCTCGGCCAGCTGCACGAGACCGTCGGACCCGCCGAGGGGGAGGACCCCTTCGCCCACTACATCTCCGTCCTGTCCGATAAGACGGCGTCGCTGCTCGCCCTCGCCGGCGACCTCGGCGCCTCCCTCGCCGGCGCCCCTGAGGGCTCCGGCGACGTCATGCGTCGCTATGGCGAGAAGGTCGGGGTCGCCTTCCAGCTGGCGGACGACGTGCTGGACCTCGAGAGCGACGCCGCCACGAGCGGGAAGACCCCGGGGATCGACCTGCGTGAGGGCGTGCCCACCATGCCCACCCTCCTCGTCCGTCGCCGGGCGGCCGAGCAGCAGGACCCGCGCAGCCTCGAGATCCTGCGCAGGCTCGACAGCGATCTCAGCGACGACACGGCACTGGGTGAGCTCGTGGCGCTGCTGCGCGAGGACGAGGCGCTCGAGGAGACGCGTCGGCTCGCCCAGCGCACCGCCGACGAGGCCGTCGAGATCCTCGGCGAGCTGCCGCAGGGTCCCGTCCGCGAGGCGCTGGAGACCTTCACCCGCACGCTCGTCGAGCGCCGTCGGTGAGCTCCTCCTGAGATCGGCGACCGTTCCCTCTGCCTGACCTGCATGGGGACGGAACGTGACCGGGCGCGTAGAACGTCGCGCGGGGGACCGGTACTCTGTCCGTTGTCGTGCGCGATCACATCGACCGCGGGGGTCTTCTCCTCTGTGAGAGCAGCCGGTCGGGGCCGGGCGTGCGCGAGGAGTCTGCACGTCTTCTGGGGGTACCACCATGTCAGTCACCGCTGGACCG
Source organism: Brachybacterium sp. SW0106-09 (assembly GCF_001293905.1). Taxonomy (NCBI): domain Bacteria; kingdom Bacillati; phylum Actinomycetota; class Actinomycetes; order Micrococcales; family Dermabacteraceae; genus Brachybacterium; species Brachybacterium sp. SW0106-09. The sequence continues at coordinate 25,883 of NZ_BCAK01000034.1, read as the reverse complement.
AAGAGGCGCCGCGGTCGGCGCACCACGGTCGTGTCCACGGCCGTCCTGTCAGTGGTGGCGCTCGTCCTCACCGGCTTCGCCGTGAACTACGACGGCCTGTCCTCCTCGGAGGTCGAGGTCTCGGACGGCGGGGTCTGGGTCAGCAACGGCGACCGCGGCCTCATCGGCCGTCTGAACGTCGACGCCGGCGAGCTGGACGCCCGCATCTCCTCCACCGGCCAGGATCTCGACATCATCCAGTCCGGCTACCACGTCTTCGAGACGGGTCCGCGCGGCATGACCCCCATCAACACCGCGGCCGCCTCCCGTGCGGGCCTGGTCGAGCTGCCGCCCGAGTCCACCGTCCGCATCGGCGGGGACCGCGTCGTGATCGCCGCGCCCGACGGCCGGGTCTGGATCCTCTCGCCGGACGAGGCCGCCGCGTTCAGCCCCGCCTCCGTCGAACCGGTCCTCGAGACCGGCAACGGCGCGCCGCCCGTCGCCGTCTCCATGAGCGGCGACGTCTACGTGCTCAACGGCGAGGAGCTCCTGCGCTACCCCCGTACACCGTCCACCCGAGACACGAAGGCGGACAAGCCGTTCATCGCCGGCGGGGTCTCGAGCGACGCCGCGCAGGTCGAGCTCACCGTCGTCGGCGACGTGCCGGTGATCATGGACCGCGAGAACCGCATGCTGCGCCTCGGCACCGAGATGAAGGACTACCCGCTCGAGGACTACGGGATCTCCTCCCTCGAGGTCGGCGAGCTCCAGCAGGCCGGCCCCGCCTCCGAGAACGTCGTCCTGTCCACCGCCGACACGATGCTGCTGATCCCCCTCGACGGAGGGAAGGCGGAGTCGATCTCCGCCGGCGGCACCGGCTCCGAGGTCGTCGAGCCGGCGCAGGTCGACGGCTGCGCCTACGGCGCCTGGGGCGGGTCCCTGCGCTACGTCCGCGCCTGCGAGGGCCAGGAGCCCGTGAGGGACGTGACCCCCGAGGCGAAGGCCGGAGCGGACCTCTCCCTGCGGCAGAACCGCGACCTGGTCGTGCTCAACGACCAGAAGTTCGGCCTGTCCTGGGAGATCATGGACTCGATGCAGCTGGTCGACGACTGGGTCATCAACCAGGACATCCAGACCGATCAGTCGAAGGAGAAGGAGAAGGAGACCCTCACCACCACGATCGAGAACGTCGCGGCCGAGCGCGAGGAGGAGAACCGGCCCCCGACGGCCAACGACGACACCTTCGGCGTGAGGCCCGGTCAGAACGTGGTCCTCCCCGTCACGCGCAACGACGTCGACCCCGACGGCGACGTGCTCACCGTCGATGTGGAGGGGAAGCAGCCGGCCGCCGGGCAGGTCACCCCGATCACGGGGGGCACGCAGCTCCAGATCCAGGTCGCCGACGACGCCTCCGGCACCCAGACCTTCACCTACGCCGTCGACGACGGTCGCGGCGGCAAGGACACCGCCACCGTCACCCTCGAGGTGCGCCAGGAGGGGGAGAACTCCGCCCCGCAGGCCGCCGAAGAGACGATGACCAAGGTCCAGGTCCGCTCCGGCCAGGAGATCAGCTTCAACATCCTGCCGTATTGGGAAGACCCCGACGGCGACGCCTTCTACCTCTCCAACGCCACGGTCCCGCCGGAGGACCTCGTCACCTTCACCCCCGACGGGAAGATCACCTTCAACGACGCCGGCCTCTCGCCGGGCACGAAGCAGGTCCAGCTCACCTTCCGCGACGAGAACGGCGAGACGGGGGAGGGGACGATCCAGATCGAGTCGGTGACCGACAGCGACCTCCCGCCGATCACCACCGCCGACCACGTCAGCATCGTCTCCGAACGCACCACCACGCTCAAGCCCCTGGTCAACGATCTCAACCCCAACGGCGGCGAGCTCGAGCTGATCAGCGTCGGAGAGTCCGAGGGGCTGGAGGTCGATCCGGCCCTGGACGCCGGGAGCGTCGACGTCACCAGCGCCGGGCCCGGCACCCACTACCTGGAGTACACGGTCGGGGCGAGCGGCGGCAGCACCAGCTCCCTGGGACTGATGCGCATCGACGTGGTCGAGCCGGAGGCGGAGAACCTCCAGCCCGTCGCCGTCGACGACCTCGGAACGGTCACCACCGGCACCGACACGCTCGTGGACCCGCTGGAGAACGACGTGGACCCCACCGGCGGGGTGCTGGTCGCGAACTCCCTCGAGGTCCCCGAGGGCAGCGGCCTGAAGGCCACCGTCGTCGACCACCACCTGGTGCGGGTCGAGGCGGAGCCCGGCGCGACCGTCTCCTCCGAGCCGGTCCCCATCACCTACGAGGTCTCGAACTCGGCCGGCACCTCGACGGGCACCATCCGGATGATGGTCGTGAACACGGACACGCAGTTCGCGAACCCGGAGGCCGTCCCGGACCGCACCGTCGTGCGCGCCGGGGACATGGTCAACATCGACGTCACCGCCAACGACGTCTCGCCCACGGGCTCCGACCTCCACCTCGGCACGAACCTCGACACCTCCCGCGCCGATGCGCTGGGCAACACCGAGCCGCACCAGGACATGCTGCGCTTCCGCGCCGACGACGACGCGACGGGCGAGGCCGTCGTGCAGTACGAGGTGGTCGACGAGACGGGCCGCACCGGCTCCGCCCTCGCCTACATCACCATCGTGCCGCGGGACGCGGAGAACACCCCGCCGCGGCCGGAGAACCTCACCGCCCGCGCGGTCGCGGGCACCCCGGTGCGGATCCCCGTCCAGACCACCGGCATCGATCCCGACGGCGACTCCGTGATGCTCACCGGCGCGGCGAGCCCCATGCCCACCCTCGGCGAGATCACCACCGCGAACGGCGAGTGGATCGAGTACGTGCCGCACGAGGACTCGGTCGGCACGGACCGCTTCCGCTACCAGGTGATGGACCGCCACGGCGCGATCGGCACCGCGGAGGTGCTCGTCGGCATCGCCGCGCCCACCGACCGCAACCAGGCCCCCTACGCGGTCGACGACACCGTCGAGGTGCGCCCGGACCGCGAGGTGCAGATCCCGGTGCTCGACAACGACACCGACCCCGAGGGCGACGCGCTCGGCATCGTGCGCGGCGACGTGGAGGCGATGACGGACATCGAGTACGTCGAGCCGCCGGAGGACACGGAGGACAACCTCGTCACCGTCACCACCCCGGCCGAGGAGGGCACCCACACGGTGCTGTACTCGGCGACCGACGGGCAGCTGAAGTCCAGCGCCACCGCGACCGTCAAGGTCGCCGCGAACGCGCCGCTGCTCTCCCCGGTCGCGGTCGACGACTTCGTGCCGGTCGAGGACGTCCTGGATCCGAAGAAGGACCACGTCGAGGTCGACGTGCTCGCCAACGACTCCGATCCCGACGGCAGCACCAACGACCTCGAGGTCGCGCTCGACGGCTCCTACGAGGGCGTGGACCTGCGCGAGGACGGGACGCTGAAGATCGTGCCCCAGGAGGAGCAGCAGCGGATCCGCTACATCATCACCGACCAGGACGACCAGTCCTCGGCCGGCTACGTGTGGGTGCCCGGCACCGCGAAGCAGGCCCCCGTCTGGGTGGGCGAGCCGGTGAAGGTGCAGGCCGGCGCCGAGGCGAAGATCGACCTCGCCGATCCCCAGAACGTCCGGGTGCGTCCGGGCGCGGAGAGCGTGCAGATCACCGACCCGTCGCTCGTGACGGCAGGCCACGGCGACGGCGGCGAGCTCGTCGAGAACGAGACGACGCTGAGCTACCGCCCTGCCGCGGACTTCTCCGGCAAGGACACCATCAGCGTCGAGGTCACGGACGGTGCGGTGGGGGACGCGACCGCGGCCACCGCGACGCTCGCGATCCCGGTCGAGGTCGCGCCCGAGGACGAGAACCTCCCGCCGACCTTCCAGGGCGCGCTGCTCGAGGTCGCGCAGGGAGAGGGCCAGGCCACGCTCGACCTCGCGCCCGGCGTGGACGACCCCGATGATGACACGTTCACCTTCGCCCTCGGGAAGTTCACCGAGAATCCGGAGATCGACGTGTCGGTCGAGGGCTCGGTCTTCACCGCGACCGCGACGCCGAAGGCGCCCAAGGGCACGGTCCTCGAGGTGCCGGTGACCGTCTCCGACGGGACGAACGATCCGGTGGAGTCCTCCGTGCAGGTCACCGTCGGCGGCTCGCCGCGGCCCCTGCTCACCACCGTGATGGACGAGGACACGATCGACGCGGGCACCACCAAGGACATCGCAGTGCTCGAGAACGACTCCAATCCCTTCCCCGGCGGGGACCGGGAGCTGCTCAGCGCCGGCCTCACCGCCGGTGAGGGCACCGTCGAGCTCAAGGGCGACAAGGTCTCGATCACCCCGGCAGAGACCTTCCACGGGATCCTCACCGCGCAGTACACGATCGAGGACGACACCGGAGACCCGGACCGCCACGTCACCGGCGAGATCCGGATCGTGGTGCGCGGCAAGCCGGCGCCGCCCTCCGCGCCGCGCATCGGGGAGATCGGCGACGGGTTCGTCGAGCTGAACTTCGACGCGGGAGCCGACAACGGCGCCCCGATCACCGGGTACACGGTCACCGCGGCGACCGGCGGGACGGTGTCGCAGCAGTGCGCCTCGACCTCCTGCACGATCACCGGGCTGACCAACGACACGGAGTACACCTTCCAGGTCGTGGCGACCAACGACGTCGGCGACTCCGACCCGTCGGTGCCCTCGGCCGTGGCCCGCCCCGATGTGCGCCCGGAGAAGCCGGCCGCCCCGCGGGCGGAGCGCGGCGATCAGCAGCTGACCGTGGGCTGGTCCGCGCCGGAGAACCGCGGCTCCGCGATCCAGAGCTACGAGGTGCAGGTCCAGGACACCAGCGGTCAGGGGATCTCCTCCCAGACCGTCGAGGGTGGCAGCACCCAGACGGTGTTCTCGGGGCTCACCAACGGCGTCGACTACCGATTCAGGGTGCGGGCCTCGAACCTGGCCGACGAGCCCTCGGAGTGGTCGGAGTGGTCCTCGGCGGAGCACCCGGCCGGCAAGCCCAAGGCCCCCAGCGGCACCCCGTCGGCCGAGCGGGTCAACACCGCGCTCGGCGGTGCGGTGGACGTGACGTGGCCGGCGATGACGGATGCCGAGGCGAACGGCGAGCCGATCACGCAGTACGTCGTGAAGTCCTCCTCCGGCGCGAGCCAGACCGTCGACGGCGGGACCACCAAGGCGTCCTTCCGGGACCTCGACCGTGACAGCAAGCACACCTTCACCATCACCGGCGTGAACTCCGTCGGCACCGGCTCCGGCTCCTCGAAGGCGTCGAACGAGGTCGTCCCGTGGGCGAAGCCCGAGGCGCCCACCGGGGTGAAGGCGTCCCTGCCGGACCCGAACACCGGAGACGGTCCCAACGGGCGGGTGGACGTCTCCTGGGAAGCGGCCGACGGGAACGGCACCACCGTCACGCAGTACGTCGTCAAGGGCGGAGGTCAGACCAGGACGGTCGACGCGTCGAAGCGGAGCGTCCGATTCGACAGCCTGGATCCGACGAAGTCCTACCGGTTCACCGTCGAAGCTCGAAACGGTTTTGCTAAGGACGGCGGCGTCAGCGAGACGTCCGCGGAGTCCAATTCCGTGAAGCCGTACACGAAGCCGGACAAGCCGTCGGTCAGCGGCTCCAACGGCAAGTGCACCGACGGGAGCACCTGCCCCGTCACGGTGAAGGCCAGCGCGGGCGGCGGCGACGGCGGAGCCGGAGGCAAGACGCTCCAGGTCCGCATCAACGGCGGCAGCTGGCAGGACTCGGGGACCTCCTTCTCCAAGACCTACCAGGTGAAGTCCAAGGGCTTCGTCAAGATCGAGGCCCGCGTCAAGAACAGCAAGGGCCTCGTCAGCGGCACCGTCGGCAAGACCCAGGGCGCACAGACCTACACCCCTCCGAGCCCCAAGTCCGGAGTCAAGTGGGGAGCGATGCAGAACAACAACGTCTGCGACGGGCCGTACTGCAAGCAGGTCGACATCCGGCTCTCGGATCTCGAGCCACACCAGTCCTACGACCTGTCCATCACCACGCATCCGTCGCCGACCTTTGCCGGGGGTCCGTGGACGGTCAACGGCTCCACCAAGATCCGGATCACGGCCGACCCTAGCGGCAACTACTCCTCCTCCGGCGCCCGCTACAACTTCCTGTACGGCTACCCCGACAACAAGTTCGAGGTGTTCGTCAACGGGAAGTCCGCCGGTGTCCACTCGTACGGCTGAACTGACGATCCCGTCCCACTCATCGAATACCACTGCCCTCACATCGAAAGCAGACTCCTCCTCATGAGCATGACCCCCGAACAGGCCCGCTGGTTCGCCGACACCTTCGACAAGCTCGTCCAGAGCGTCGGCCAGGCCGTCCTCGGCAAGAACGAGGTGGTCCGCCTCGTCATGACCGCGATGATGGCCCCCGGCCACGTGCTGCTCGAGGACGCGCCGGGCACCGGCAAGACCTCCCTCGCCCGCTCCATCGCGGCGACCGTGCAGGGCACCAGCACCCGCATTCAGTTCACCCCGGACCTGCTGCCCTCCGACGTCACCGGCGTGACGATCTACGACCAGAACACGAAGTCCTTCGAGTTCCACAAGGGCCCCGTCTTCGCCAACGTCGTCCTCGCCGACGAGATCAACCGCGCCTCGCCCAAGACCCAGTCGGCGATGCTCGAGGTGATGGAGGAGGGCCGCGTCACCGTCGACGGCGTCACCCACGAGGTCGGCAACCCCTTCATGGTGATCGCGACCCAGAACCCGATCGAGCAGGCCGGCACCTACCGCCTGCCCGAGGCGCAGCTGGACCGCTTCCTGATGAAGACCTCGATCGGCTACCCGGACCACGCCTCGAGCGTGCAGATCCTCCAGGGCTCCGCCCTGCGCGACCGCTCCAAGCAGCTCAGCCCGCGCATCTCCCTGCAGGCCGTCAACGACATGACCCAGCTCGCCTCCACCGTGCACGTGGACCCGGCGGTGCTCGAGTACGTCTCGCGCCTGATGGAGGAGACCCGCCTCGCGCCCGAGGTCCGCGTCGGCGTCTCCATCCGCGGCGCCCTCGCCCTCATGCGCACCGTCAAGGTGTGGGCCGCCGTCAACGGACGCCACTACGTGATCCCCGACGACGTCAAGTCGCTCGTGGAGCCGGTGTGGCTGCACCGCTTCGTGCTCGACCCCGAGGCCGAGTTCGCGGGCACCACCGCGAAGTCCGTCATGACCAAGATCCTCAGCGAGGTGGCGCCTCCCCAGGCGCGCCAGCAGACGGCATGAGCTCCCAGCCCTCGTCCGTCCCCACCGATACCGCCGACGCGAAGTCCGCCAAGGCCGAGGCGAAGAAGCGCCGCCGCGCCGCCGCGGCCGAGTCCCGTGCCGGCTCCCGTCACGAGCGCCGCAGGGCGCGCGCGGCCGCGAAGCGCGCCCGTCAGGGGCAGACCGGCCCGGCCGAGGAGACCACTCAGGGCGAGGCCCCCGCGAGCACCGGCTGGGCCGGTCTGCGGGACCGCGTCGTCGAGCTGTGGATGCGGCGCATCCACCCGGTCCTCGACGTCGTCTCCCCGGTGGGATGGGCCGTGGCCGGCGTCGCCGCCTCGTGCTGGATCGCAGGCCTGAGCCTGCACGTCACCGAGCTGAACGTGGTCGCGCTCGCGCTCACCGTCCCGCTCGTGATCGCGGCGCTGTTCGTGCTGGGCAAGGCGAACTACAAGGTCACCCTCGACCTGCAGACCCACCGGGTCGTCGTCGGCACCCGGGCCGTCGGCCGGGTCGAGGTCATGAACCCCACCCAGCGCGACATCCTCCCCTCGCGGATCGAGCTGGCCGTCGGCCAGGCCACCGCCCAGTTCCTGGTGCCGCGGCTCGCGGCCGCCCAGAGCCACGAGGAGCTCTTTGCCGTCCCCACCAAGCGCCGCGCCGTGCTGGTCGTCGGCCCCGTGCGCTCCGTGCGCGACGACCCGCTCTCCCTCATGCGCCGCCAGGTCACCTGGGCGAAGGAGCAGGAGCTCTTCGTCCACCCGCGCACGGTCCGCCTCGACGAGGCCGCCAGCGGCTTCCTCCGCGACCTCGAGGGCACGCCCTCCTCGGACCTCTCCAGCTCCGACATCGCCTTCCACGCGCTGCGGGACTACGCCCCCGGCGACGACCGTCGCCACGTCCACTGGCGCACCACCGCCCGCACCGGGAAGCTCATGGTCCGCCAGTTCGAGGAGACCCGCCGCTCCCACGTGGTGGTCGCGCTCGACAACCTCGCCGAGCACTATGCGAGCGAGGAGGAGTTCGAGCTGGCCGTGTCCGTGGCCGCCTCGATCTCCGCCCAGACCTTCCGGGAGGAGAAGGAGCTGACGCCCTTCACCTTCGACGCCCGCCAGCGCACCGCCTCCTTCCGCCCGATGATGGACGACTACACGCTGGTCGAGCAGCTGGGGGAGCGGATCTCCTTCCACGAGCTGGGGCAGAAGGCCTCCGACCTCGCCCCCAACGCCTCCGCGGTGATGATGGTGGTCGGTCCCCACACCACGGCGCGCGAGCTCAACGCCGCCGCCAACCAGCTTCCGATCGGAGTGATGGCCGTGGCGATCCGCTGCGTGGAGGACGCCGAGGTGCAGCGATCGGCGATCGGCTCGCTCGACGTCGTCACCCTCGGCTCCCTCGACACCCTCGCCCGCGCCCTGAGGGCGGTGGGCCGATGACCGCGCCCGCGCGCCCCGCGCGCCGCCCCAGCTACTTCTCGTCCGTCCCCGCGAAGCGCCTCGCGATCGACCTCGCCGTGCTCGGCGCGCTGTTCGTCCTCGCGCTGCTCGGCTTCCAGCACGTCTACGGGGGAGCGCAGTACCTGGTCACCGGGACCATGGCGCTCGTGCTCGGCACCCTGATCGCCCTGATCGGCGCCCGCTGGCGCTGGGGGCCGCTGCGGATCACCGCCCTCGTGCTCGGGGTGTACCTCCTGTTCGGCTCGATGTTCGCCGCCCCCACCCGGGCGCTCTGGGGCATCGTCCCCACCCCGGGATCGCTGCTCGAGCTGCTGAAGGCGCCGGTGACGAGCTGGAAGTCGCTGCTGACCGTCGCCCCGCCCGTCGGCGTCGCCCAGGGCGTGCTGGCGGTGGTGTGGATCAGCATGCTGCTGCTGTCGCTGGCGGCGATGACCGTCGTGATGCGCACCCGCCTCTACGTCCTGGCCTGGCTGTTCCCGCTGGTGATGGTCGCGACGAGCATCTTCTTCGGCACGGACCAGGCGTTCTGGCCGGTGCCGCGCGGCGTGCTCTACGCCGTGCTGTCCGTCGGATGGCTGACCTGGCGCTTCGAGAGCGGCCGCCTGGCGGGCACCGAGTCCACGATCATCTCCGACACCGTCCGCCCCGGCTCCTGGAAGAACCCGGTGCTGCGCCGCCGCGTGATCGGCGGCGCCGTGATCATGGCGATCGCCGCCGGCGGCGCCTTCGCGGCGAGCCCCCTGCTGGACCCGCCCGAGGGCACCATCCGCTACGCCCAGCGCGACCGGATCACCCCGCCCTTCGACCCGCGCCAGTACGTCTCCCCGCTGACCGAGTTCCGCGGCTACCTCAAGGATCAGCGCGAGGAGGAGCTGTTCACCATCACCGGCGTGAGCAGCGGCGACCAGATCCGCCTGGCGACGATGGACCAGTACGACCTGCAGGTCTACAACGTCGCCTCCAGCCGGCAGAAGGACAGTCCCTCCGGGGCCTTCCTGCGCACCGCCCCCGGCGTCGACCTCGAGGAGGGCACCGGGCAGCAGCAGGTCTCCTCCGTGACGATCGGCGCGTACCGCGGCGTGTGGATGCCCACCGTCGGCGAGCGGACCAACCGCATCGACCTCGAGGGGATGGACCAGGGCCGCGCGAGCGCCACCACCGAGAACCTCTTCCTCAACCAGCCCTCGCAGACCGCGGTCAACGCGCTCGGGGTGCAGGCGGGGGACACCTACGAGCTGTCCTACGAGCCGTACACGGAGCCCACCGCGGAGCAGCAGAACACCGCGACGTTCGCCGACATCGCCCTGCCCGACAACACGCCGACGGACGACATGACAGCGCTCGCCGAGGAGTGGGCGGGCTCCTCCGACTCCGACTACGAGCGCTTCCAGAACCTCTCCCGCTCCGTCAAGGAGGACGCCTACTACTCCCACGGCCTGGAGGACGACACCGCCTCGCTCTCCGGCCACGGGTACAGCCGGCTCCGGGCGATGCTCGAGGAGGTCGGCTTCGACGAGGACACCCCCGACGCCCAGCCGATGGGTCGCATCGGCGACGAGGAGCAGTACGCGGCGCTGACCGCCGTGCTGGCCCGCTCGATCGACATCCCCGCCCGCGTGGTGATGGGCTTCGAGGTGCCCGAGGGCCAGGAGGGGACCGCCTCCATCACCGGCGACGACGTCACCGCCTGGGTGGAGGTCGCCTTCGAGGACATCGGCTGGGTGCGCTTCGATCCCGCCCCCGACGAGGACGAGGACCCCACGGAGCCGCAGCCCAAGGAGGTGGAGAAGCCGCTGCCGCAGGTCGCGCAGCCGCCGCCGCCCCCGGCCGAGCCGCCGAGCCCGCCGCCCGGCGCGATGAGCGACGACACCGACGACGACGAGGACCCGACCGACGAGACCGCCTCGTGGGTCGTGTACCTGGGCCTCGGCCTGCTCCCGTTCGTGCTGCTGGGCCTGTTCGCCGCCGCGGTGATCATCGCCAAGACGGTGCGGCGCCGACGCCGTCGCGCGCTCGAGACCCTGCCGGCCCGCGTCGACGGCGGCTGGCAGGAGATCCTGGACCTCCTCACCGACATGGGCAGGGCTCCTGATCCGCTGATGACCCGGGCGGAGATCGCCGCACAGCTCCAGGCCGACGTCCCCCAGCTCGGGGCGTCCACGCTGGCCGCCCACGCGGACCGGGCCGTGTTCGGCCCGGACGACCTGCCTGACGCCGCGGCGGAGGAGTACTGGGACCAGGTGATGGCGGCGCGCAGCGGCGCCACCGCCGCCCTGCCGTGGCATCGTCGGCTCCGCACCGCGCTCTCCCTGCGCTCCTTCCGCCGCGGTGCGGCCGAGCGACGGCGCGAGAACCGGCGCCGACGGGTCAACGCCCGCGCCCGGGCGAAGGTGCAGAAGCGCACGGAGGCGCTGCGGCGACGCCGCTCCTCGGTGCGCGGCACGACCGCACCGTCCCTCTGGCGGACCATCAGGCGAAAGGGCCGTTCCTCATGAACCAGACCAGATACTGCAGCACCTGCGGGACGCTGCTGTCCGAAGGGGCCGCGATCTGCGGCGAGTGCGGTGCGCGCTATCAGGCCTCGCCCTACGAGAAGCGGGCCACCGATGCGCCCGGCGCCTGGTCGGCGCCGCCCAGGCCCCGCTCCCGGGCGGAGCAGGGGCAGGAGCGGTCCGACCAGGAGGACGAGGGGATCGAGCTCATCAGGGCCGACTCCCTCCGCTCGCCGCAGCCGGGAGCGACCGCGCTGCGGAGCGAGGAACAGTACGATCGGGTGATGGTCACGCAGCCACCGATGAACCAGCCCGCGAGGAACCAGCCCGGGCAGAGCCCCGGCATGCCCGGCGGGCCCGGTGCGTCGGCCTCCGGGCCGGGCAGTGCCCCGGGCACTGCGCCGGGCGCCGCTCCGGAGGGCGCTCCCGCCGCGGCGTCCTTCGAGCCGCCGCTGGACGGCTGCGCCCCGGCCACCCCTCTCAAGCGCTTCCTCGCCGCGCTGATCGACACGGTGATCGCCACGCTCGTGACGGTCCCGTTCCTGATCGGCTTCATCCTGATCGTCACCTCGCAGAGCGCGAGCACGACCTCGATGATCCTCATCGGCGTCGGGACCGCGCTGCCGGCCGCATACCACCTGGTGATGATCTGGCTGGTCGGCGCCAAGGGCTTCACCCTGGGCAAGCTGATCCTGGGCCTGCGCGTGACCCGCCTGAGCGAGGGCGGGGCGCTCGGCTTCGTGCGCGCGCTCGGACGCTGGGCTGTGTATGCGCTGTTCCCGCTGCTGATGGCGCTGTCGATCTTCTTCGACCCGCGCAAGCTGCTGCGCGGCTTCCACGACCGGGCGATCGACTCGGTCGTCACGGACATCAAGGCCGGACGCAACCCCCTCCAGCCCCGCCCCGACGACTTCGAGCGCGCCGGCGCCGAGCACTACCTCGGCGCGCCGTCCGTCGCGGTGTCCACGCACGAGAACCTGCTCTCCGAGCCCGGTGCGGCATGGCGTGACCAGGGCGCCTCCCCCGTCCAGCCCGTCGACGGCGCGCAGGGGCCCGAGCAGGGCGCCCCGAGCCCGTACGCCCCGGGCGGCTCGGCGGCCTCTGCCGCCGAGGCTCCCGCCGCGTCCTGGGGCTCCCCGTCCCCGGCACCCCAGCAGCCCGCCTCCGACGGCGGCTGGGCCCCGCCGCCCGTCGAGCCGATCCCTTCGGCACCCGCGCAGTCCTCCTGGGACCAGCCGTCCGCGTCGGGTCAGTCCTCGTGGGACCAGCCGTCGGCCCCCGCGCAGCCCTCGTGGGAGCAGCCCGCCGGGCAGGACCAGGCCCCGTCCTGGGGCGAGCCCGCGGCGCAGAACCCGCAGGAGCAGCAGTGGGGTGCCCCGGCCCCCGAGCAGTCGCGGGCCGCCCCGTCCTGGGGACAGCCCTCGGCACCGGAGAGCTCGGCGCCCGAGCCCTCGCAGTCCGCGACCTCGTGGGGCGAGGCTTCGGCCCCGGAGCAGCCGCAGAGCTGGGACCAGGGCGGATACGCCCCCGCCACGCAGTGGGGCTCCCCGGCTCCCGCGCCGGAGCCCGCCCCGGCGCCGTCGCCCGCTCCCGCCCCGGGACCGGTCGACTCCTCCCCGGCCGCCTGGGGACCGCCTCCCGCGGCCTCGGCGGACCAGGCCCCGGCCGCGCCGGGCCAGGACGCGGCGGCGCACGGCGGCGACGCCCCGAGCGACGTCACCGGTGATGCCTGGGGCGACGACGGCGTGGACGAGGCGACGCGCATGTCCGTGCCCGAGGACCTCGGCGACCTCGAGGCGACCCGCATCTCGCCCGCCCATCTCCCGCCCGCGAAGAAGGTGCGGCTGACCACCGACGACGGTGCCGAGCGCGTCGTCGAGAAGGCCGTGGTGGTCGGGCGCAACCCCTCCTCGCCCTCCGGCGAGGTGCTCTTCGTGATGAAGGACGACACCCGCTCCGTCTCCAAGACCCACCTGCGCATCGACGGCACGGGGGAGGAGCTGCTGGTGACCGACCTCGGCTCCACCAACGGCTCGACGATCCTGCGCGAGGACGGCTCCCGCGAGAACCTCGTGCCGGAGACCCCCATGGTCCTCCCGGCCGGGGCCCGCCTCACCCTCGGGGACCGGACCCTGTCCGTGGAGAGGGTGCAGTGATCGACCGCTCCCTCTCCGACCCGGACCTCGAGGGCACCGTCCGCGTCGTCTCCGCCTCGGCCACCCACGTCGGCCATGTGCGGGCGACGAACGAGGACAGCCTCCTGACCGCCACGCCGATCCATCTCGTCGCCGACGGGATGGGAGGGCACAACGCGGGCGAGGTCGCCAGCGCGATCGCGGTCGAGGAGTTCGAGAAGCTGACGCTCCAGCAGAACGTCACCGTCGAGCAGCTCGGCGACGCGCTGCACACCGCGTCGGTGCGCATCGGCGAGCTCGGCGGCGAGTCGACCCTCGGCGCCGGCACCACGGTCGCGCTGGTCGGGACGATGGTGCTGGACGGGATCGGCTACTGGGTCGTGATGAACCTGGGCGACTCCCGGGTGTACCGCCTCTCGGGGGAGATCTTCGAGCAGGTCAGCGTGGACCATTCGGTGGTCCAGGAGCTGATGGACCGCGGCGAGATCTCGGCCGAGCAGGCGCGGATCCACCCCTACCGGCACATGGTCACCCGGGCGCTCGGCGCCGGGCCGGAGTCGGATCCCGACTACTGGCTGATCCCGGCGGAGGTCGGCGATCGGATGCTGATCTGCTCCGACGGGCTCACCGGCGAGGTCGACGACGCGTCGATCGAGCGGATGCTGCGCCGACCCACCGACGTGCGCACCATCGCCGAGGACCTGGTGCGCCGTGCACTGGACGGCGGCGGGCACGACAACATCTCCGTGGTGATCGTCGAGGCGGTCGAGGTGCTGGGGCAGCCCGGCGCCTCCGAGGACACCGCCGGCGGCACCTCTCCCGCGGAGGACGAGTTCGAGGTCGACGAGGACACGCTCCCGCGCCCCCTCGCGGACGGTGAGGGTCGGGCATGACGACCGAGGACACGGCGTCCGCCGCGGCCTCCCTGCTCGGCCTCGGCACCTGGACCCGACAGGGGCCGGCGACCCTCGTGGTGCGCGAGGACCGCTGGGTGGTGCTCGTCCCCGGGCTGCGCAAGCAGGTGACGGAGGCGGCCTGGGAGGTGCTGGGACGGCGCCCCGAGGCCGAGGAGTTCGTCGATCAGCTGGTCGAGGCCGGTGATCTGGGCAGCGCGGACAAGCTCACCGCGCTGCTGTTCGGCGTCCACGACGGGCAGAGCGCGACGGTCGGGGTGAAGGGCTCCACGCCCCTGGCCGTCTACACGGCCGATGGGGCGCAGGTGGTCGTCGGCACCGAGGAGCAGCCGCTGGTGATCAGCTCCTTCGAGGGGGTGCGCCGGGTGGCCTTCGGCGACCTCCCGCCCGAGGAGCCCGTCGGCGCGCCGCGCGTGGTCTCGGGCATCGTGCCCGTGCGCGGCTTCGTGCACATGACCGTCGACCCCACCCAGCTCGAGGAGGCCGACCGCGCCGCGCTCGCCGAGCAGGTGGAGAAGGACGGCCGTTCGATCGAGACGGAGGAGGCGAAGAAGCGCCGCGCGGAGCGTCCGGCGCCCACGCCCTCGAAGCCCTCGACGACCGCAGGATCCGGTTCGAGCTCCTCGTCGATCCGCAAGCCCTCCGTCGCCACCCGCAAGCCGGGCGAGATGCCGCCGTCGCTGTCCCGCGGCGGATCCTCCGCGTCCTCCTCGCGCCCCGCGGCCGAGGCGGAGGCGTCCTCGGGACCGAACCTCTTCGCGGGCCTCTTCGGGAACGACGCCCCGGCAACGGCGTCGGCTCCCGCCCCGGCTCCGGCGGCGACTCCGGTCCCCGCTCCGGCCGCGCCCGGGCAGTCGACCGCCGGTCCCGCCGCCGCGCCGTCGGCACCCGCGGCGGAGTCCGCTCAGCCCGCGGCGACGCCTGCTCCGGCTGCCACGCCGGCTCCGGCTGCAACGCCCGAGCAGGCTGCGACTCCTTCGCCGGCTCCATCGCCGGCGCCGGCCGCGACATCCGCGCCGCTCGAGTCCGCGCCGTCGGCCGCGCCGTCGGGGTCGGCACCGGCCGACGACGCGCCGGCCGAGGCGACCGGAGCGAGGGCGGAGACCGCGACGACGGGCGCGCCCTCGCAGCCCGTCGCCGGAACGCGGACCGCGCCCGCGAAGCGACGACTCGTGAGCACTTCGCTCTTCGACCGTCGGCGCACCGCGCCCCCGCCCGCCGCCGCGCCTGCACCGAGCGCCGCCGAGCAGGCGACCGCGCAGCCGGTCGAGCCCCTCTCCGAGGAGACCGCGACGGCACACGGCTCTCACCCGGCGCCCGCACCGTCGGCGCCCGAGACGCAGCAGCCTGCGGCGCAGGATGCCTCCGCCGCCGAGACGCAGCAGCCCGCGGCGCAGGACGCCTCCGCTCCCGGCGCCCCTGCGCAGCCTGCCCCCGGGCAGCCCGCTGCCGAGCCGGCCGACGCCCCAGAGCCTGCACCCGAAGCCGCTCCCGCACCGGTCACGCCTCCGGCCTCCGCTGCACCGGCGGCCTCCCCGGCGCGCCCCGCCTCGCCCTCGGTGCCCACGCCCGAGCCGCCCATGGAGGACGAGCTCGAGTCGCCGCCGACCCTGATCGCACCGATCGACGACGGAGAAGGGCCGGAGGAGGAGGACGGACCGGCGCCCACGCCTGTCCGACGCGCTCCGGCGCCCGCGCCGCAGCGTCCCGCCGCCTCCACGGGCGACCTCGAGAACTCCGGCGCCTACGACGACCTCTTCGGCAAGACCGTCTTCCGCCGCATCGAGGACGCCGCCGTGCGCCGCAGCGGCGAGGAGGGCGAGGAGGCCGAGCACGAGCAGGCCGCCTCCGCCCCCGGCGCGGACGTCGTCGCGGCGGACGGCGACTTCCCCTCCGAGACCCGGACCCCCGGCACCGACGCGGACGACGAGGCCGAGGACGCCCCCGTCCCCGAGCACACCACCGGCGCCGGCGACTTCATCGACTGGGTGCCGGGCGTGGGACGGACCGCGCCGGAGATCGCGCAGGCCGCCGCACGTCGCGCCGCGCGACCGCAGAGCGCACCGCCGGCCTATCCGCAGGTCCACATGGCCGAGCGTCCGCCCGCCCCGAACACCGGCTCGCGTCCGGCGCCGACCCGGCCCGACGCCCCCCAGGGCACGGGAGCGCACAGGTACGCACAGGTCTCCGGCCCCGGGACCCCGATGCGGGGTGCGCAGAGCGCCGACGACCGACACGGGGCGAGTCCGTACGGGATGCCGGGACCCCGGGGGCAGCAGAGCCCGTACGCGGCACCGGGGCCCTACGGTCCGCAGAGCGCGTACGGCGCGCAGGGCCGGCACGGCCAGCAGGGCGATCACGGACGCCCGGGTCCGTCGCACCAGCAGGCGCCCTACGGCCAGCAGGCCCCCTACCCCCAGCATCCTCCTCACGGACAGCAGACCGCTGACGGCCAGCAGTCTCCCTACGGCCAGCCGGGCCAGTACGGCCGCCCGGGCCAGCACGGGCAGCCCGGCCAGTTCGTCGGGCCCGGCCAGAACGGTGTCCCGGCCCCCCACGGTCGGCCTGCCGCCTCCGGCCATCCGGCCCCCGCCGCCGGCGCCTCCGGCCACATCGGGCAGCAGGGACAGCAGCCGTCGCACGCCCCCGGCGTCGGAGGACGCCATGCGAGCGCACCGCATCCCGTCGCGCCGGGCACCGCAGCGCCGCCGGCTCCGGGGCCCGCGGCCCGGCCCGTCCCGGCTCCGGCTGCAGGGCCGTCCGCCCCGTCCGCCCCGCACGCCCCTGCCGCGCAGGGAGGTCCCGCACGACCCGCCACCCGCGGATCGGGCGGCGCCGCCGTGGCGCTGCCGGGGCTGGTGTGCGCGAACGGCCACGCGAACTCGCCGGAGAGGTCGGCCTGCCGGCTCTGCGCCGCGCCGCTCAGCGGCCCCACCCGCACCGTCGCCCGCCCTCCGCTGGGCGCCGTCGCGGTGAGCACGGGGGAGGGGTTCGTGCTCGACCGCACCGCGGTCATCGGCCGGCGCCCCCGGGCGTCCCGCGTCAGCGGCAGCGACGTGCCGCAGCTGATCACGGTGCCGAGCCCGCAGCAGGACATCTCCAGATCGCACCTCGAGCTGAGGCTCGAGGGATGGCACGTGGTCGCGCTCGACCTCGGCACCACCAACGGCACCACGCTGCACCGCGAGGGCTACGAGCCCCTGCGGCTGCGCCCCCGCGAGGGCGTGGTGCTCCACGACGGAGACCTGCTTGACCTGGGGGATGAAGTGCACCTGACGTACGGGGAGAAGTCATGAGCTCGAGACCGCCCTCGGCACCGCCGCGCCTGGCCGGCTACGAGTACGAGAAGATGCTCGGCTCGGGCGGGTTCGCGGACGTGTTCCTGTACCGCCAGGCACGGCCGCAGCGCCGCGTCGCGATCAAGGTGCTGCTGTCCACGGCGCTCGACGAGTCCGTGCGCCATCAGTTCGACTCCGAGGCCAATGTCATGGCCCAGATGTCGACCCACCCCTCGATCGTCACGATCCACCAGGCCGAGGTCTCCGGGGACCACCGCCCCTACATCGTGATGGAGTACTGCTCGCGCCCGAACTACGGCGTGCGCTTCCGCAAGGAGCGGATCACCGTCGCCGAGGCGCTGCGCGTGGGCGTGCAGATCGCCGGCGCCGTGGAGACCGCGCACCGCGCCGGGATCCTCCACCGCGACATCAAACCCGCGAACATCCTGGTCACCGACTACAACCGGCCCGCGCTCACCGACTTCGGCATCTCCATCGCCGCCGGGCAGGGCGAGGACGTCGAGGACTCCCAGGGCATGTCGATCCCCTGGTCGCCGCCCGAGTTCTTCGCCGACCCGCCGCGCGCCGACGTGCGCAGCGACGTGTTCTCCCTCGCCGCGAGCGTGTACTCGCTGCTGGCCGGGCAGACGCCCTTCGAACGGCGCGGGCAGCGCAACACCGCCACCGACCTCATCCAGCGGATCGCGAGCGAGCCGCTGCCGTCCCTGAACCGGCCCGACGTGCCCCCGGAGCTGAACCGGGCGCTGTCCATCGCGATGGCGAAGGACCCCGCCGGCCGCTACGACACCGCGCTGGCCTTCGGGCGTGCGCTGCAGCAGGTGGAGCTCTCGCTCTCGCTCCCGGTCACCCAGATGGACGTGCTGGACGACCGCGGCGCCGCCCCCGCCCACGACGGCGAGGACGACGAGCTCGTCGAGCACACCCGGATCCGGAAGGTCGCCACCGTCGATCCCGAGACGGGCACCAGCCCCGGCGGCCGTCGGCGCAGGGACCCCTATGCCGGGGTCGCCCCGGCGCTCGGCGCCGCCCCCGCCGCGGCGGGCCCCGCGAGCTGGTCGGGCGCCTCGGCCCCGTCGGCCGCCGACGCCTCGGAGTCCACGATGCTGCGCCCCGCCGGGGCGCCCGCCGGATCCGTCGGCCGTGCGCCGCTGGCCCACGAGCACCGGGAGCCGGAGCCCGAGAAACCCCGCACCCCCGCCTGGCCGTTCGTCACCCTCGCCGCGGTGCTCGTGATCCTGCTCGGCGTCGGGGCGACCCTCGGCGTGCGGCACTTCTTCGTGGAGGAGCCCGACCCGATCGCGACCACGGACATCAATGTGCCCGAGGCGCCGCAGGAGGCGCCGGGCGCCCCCCGCAGCCTTGAGCTGCAGGTCGTCGCCCCCGAGCAGGAAGGAGGGGGGACCGGGCGGGTGAAGGTCGCATGGGAGCTGCCCGAGAACTTCGCCCAGGAGGACCACTTCATCGTGCAGTGGCAGGACCTTCCCGCGAACTACGACCGCTACGGCGTGCAGCACGAGGTCCACGGCCGCAACTCGGTCGTGATCGAGATCCCGCCCCAGCTGGCGGAGCGGTGCCTGACCGTCAGGACCGTCAACCCCAACGGGCAGTCCAGCGAGGCGGAGAAGAAGTGCCTCAATGGGTGATGCCTCGACGATCACGGCCCCGACGGCCCCGATACCCATGACCCCGACGACCACCGACGAGGACAGCGCCTCGCACGGCGAGACGGGCGCCGCCGCGGCGCGCGCCCACCGGACCCGACACACAGGAGAGCAGTGACCATGGCATCGACGATCTCGGTCGAGTTCTGCGGCGAGTGGTACCGCGTCGAGGACGGGGAGGAGCTCACGATCGGTCGCGAGGCGGACCTCACGATCGACGAGGACAACCCCTTCCTCCACCGACGCTTCCTGACGATCGTGCAGGTCGAGTCGATGTGGTGGCTGGTGAACATCGGGGCGCGGCTCTCGGCGACGATCACCGACGGCACCGGCTCGATGCAGGCCTGGCTCGCGCCCGGCGCGCGCATCCCGCTCGTCTTCGACGTGACCAAGGTGGTCTTCACCGCCGGCCCCACCACCTACGACCTGTCCGTGCACGCGGAGTCCCCGGAGTTCGCGCGGATCGCAGGCCCCGACGACCCGGCGGGGGAGACCACCGTCGGCTCCGTCCAGCTGACCCCGAGCCAGAAGCTGCTGATCCTCGCGCTCGCCGAGCCGATGCTCACCCGCGAGGGCTCCGGAATGAGCTCGGTGCCCACCTCGGCGCAGGCCTCCAAGCGCCTGGGCTGGCAGCTGACGAAGTTCAACCGCAAGCTCGACAACGTCTGCGACAAGCTCGACCGGCTCGGGGTGCGAGGGCTGCGCGGCGGGCCCGGCAAGCTCGCCTCCAACCGACGGGCCCGCCTCGTCGAGCACGCCGTCTTCTCACGGCTGGTGACGAGCGAGGACCTGCCGCTGCTGGACCAGTCCCAGGACGAGGACGACGAGTAGGCCGCCCCGCCGGGGATCGAGCCGGACGGACGGAGCCGATCCCCGACGCGGGGATCAGGACGGCGGGCGAGGGGCCCGCCAGGGGGAGGAGACCAGATGCGCATCAAGCTCACGCTGCGCAGGCCCGAGGACCGGCTGACCGATCTGGAGGTGACCGCGGACGCGACCGCGACCGTCGCCGACGTCGCGAACGCCCTGTACCTCGCCGACCCGCTGCGCAGCGAGGTCGAGCCGCCCGACGGGCTGACCCTCCAGGTCCAGGACCCCGGTGCCGGACCCGGCGCGAACGGCGTGCGCTCCCTGGACCGCTCGATCGACCTGATCCAGGCCGGTCTGCGCTCCGGCAGCATCGTCTCCATCGCCCGCTCCTCGAGCGAGTACGCCACCCGCTCCGAGTCCCGCGGCGCCGCGGTCGCGCTGATGCGCGTCCTCTCCGGCCCCGAGTCGGGACGCGAGTACCCGCTGCCCTCGGGGTCCAGCGTGATCGGGCGCGAGGGCGATCTCGACATCCGCATCGCCGACCCGATGCTCTCCAAGCGCCACGCCCGCATCAACGTCGGCGACACCATCGAGATCGTCGACCTGCACTCCTCCAACGGCGTGGTGATCGGCGGCGAGCAGGTCCAGCGCGCCGTGATCGGCCCTGCGGACACGGTGCTGATCGGCGGGACCACCTTCTCGGTGATCCTCCTGCACCGCCTCGGCGGCACCGCCCCCAGCTCCCCGGTGGTCGAGTTCAACCGGTCCCCGCGCGTGGTGCCGCGCTTCCCCTACCGACCGCTGAAGGCGCCGACGCCGCCGAAGGAGCCGAACCCCCAGTTCTTCCCGATCTTCATGATGTTCGCCCCGCTCCTCATGGGCGGCTTCATGTTCTCGCTGACCCGCAGCCCCTTCTCTCTCATTTTCGTGTTCATGATGCCGATGATGGCGACGGCCGGGTATCTCAACCGCAAGTTCCAGCAGAAGAAGATGCTCGAGCGGCAGATCGCGAACTTCGAGGAGGGACTCGCCTCCCTCAAGCGCCGCGTCACCGCCGCCCAGGACCTCGAGCGGGCGGTGCGCCTGGTCGAGGCGCCCTCGGCCGCGGACACCGTCGACGCCGCCTTCCGCCTCGGGCGTCTGCTGTGGACGCATCGCCCCGAGCACAACGCCTTCGGCACCGTGCGCCTGGGACTGGGCATCGCGGAGTCCCGGGTGGGCATCGACATGCCCGGCGAGAACGATGCCATCCCGAAGTACTACGACATGCTCGACGACATGCACGAGGAGTACAAGATGATCGCCGGCGTGCCGGTGGTCGCGGAGCTGAGGTACGCGGGCAACCTCGGCGTCGCCGGCGGCGGCGAGGAGGCCGACGGGGTCGCCCGCGGCATCGTCACCCAGCTCTTCGCGCTCCACTCCCCGGCGGAGATCGCGCTGGCCGCGATCACCTCCCGCTCCAGCCGCGACATGTGGCAGTGGCTGAAGTGGCTGCCGCACACCTCCAGCCCGCACTCCCCGCTGCCCGGTGACCACCTCGCCGACACCCCCGGTCGCGGCACCTCCCTCCTCTCGCGGATCGAGGAGCTGATCGAGCAGCGCGCCGGCGATGCGCCGCCCGCCCTGCGCACCCCGATGACCGTCGACGTCACCGAGGAGCCGCAGATCCCGCCGGAGCCGATCACCCCGAGCCTGGTGGTGATCATCGAGGACGACGCCCCCGTGGACCGGGCGCGCCTGGTGCGCATCGCCGAGCGCGGCCCCGACGTCGGCGTGCACGTGATCTGGTGCGCCGCGAACATCGCCGCGCTGCCCGCGGCCTGCCGCACCTACGTCTCCGTGGACGAGTCGATCGAGGGCGCGAGCGCCGGGCACGTGCGGGTGGGGGAGCGGTTCTACCCCGTCACCGTCGAGACCGTCTCCGTCGACGTCGCCGCCGGCGTGGCCCGCCACCTCGCGCCCGTCGTCGACGCGGGCGTCCCCGTCGACGACGACTCCGACCTCCCCCGCGCGATCTCCTATCTCAAGCTCGGCGGCATGGCGATGGCCGAGGACCCCGACCACATCATCGAGCGGTGGAAGGAGAACAACTCCCTCACCCCGCGCGACGGCTCCGAGCCCCAGCGCCGCAAGCACGACGCGAACCTCCGGGGGCTCATCGGCCACAACGGCCAGGACGCCTTCCACCTCGACCTGCGCACCAACGGCCCCCACGCCCTCGTCGGCGGCACCACCGGCGCCGGCAAGTCCGAGTTCCTGCAGGCCTGGGTGATGGGCATGGCCACCGCGCACAGCCCCGACCGGGTCACCTTCCTGTTCGTGGACTACAAGGGCGGCGCCGCCTTCGCCGACGCCGTCGACCTGCCGCACACCGTGGGTCTGGTCACCGACCTCTCCCAGCACCTGGTGCGACGCGCGCTCACCTCGCTGCGGGCGGAGCTGCACCATCGTGAGCACCTGCTGAACCGGAAGAAGGCCAAGGACCTCGTCTCCCTCGAGCGGACCGGCGACCCCGAGGCCCCGCCCAGCCTGATCATCATCGTCGACGAGTTCGCGGCGCTGGCGAAGGAGATCCCCGAGTTCGTCGACGGCGTCGTGGACGTCGCCGCACGCGGCCGCTCCCTGGGCCTGCACCTGATCCTCGCGACGCAGCGGCCCGCCGGCGTCATCAAGGACAACCTGCGCGCCAACACGAACCTCCGCATCGCGCTGCGCATGGCCGACGAGGCCGACTCCAAGGACATCCTCGGCGACAAGATGGCCGCCCACTTCGACCCCGGCATCCCGGGCCGCGCCGCGGCGAAGACCGGCCCCGGCCGCATCGCGACCTTCCAGACCGGCTACGCGGGAGGGTGGACCACCCACGAGCCCGAGCGGGCACGCATCGACATCGTCGAGAAGGACTTCGGCACCGGCGAGCAGTGGGACATCCCCTCCCCGCCGACCAAGGAGGTCAAGGACCCCGGCCCCAACGACATCTCCCGCGTCGTCGCGACGGTGAAGGCCGCCGCCGAGCGCGCCGGCGTGCCCGCGCCCCGCAAGCCGTGGCTGTCCGAGCTGGCCGACGCCTACGACCTCTCGCGCCTGCCCACGCGTCGCACCGACGAGGAGCTGCTGCTGGGGGTGATGGACGTGCCCGAGGAGCAGTCCCAGCCGACCGTCTCCTACTATCCCGATCGCGACGGCAACATGGCGATCTACGGCACCGGCGGCTCCGGCAAGTCGACCACGCTGCGCACCATCGCGATCTCCGCCGCCTCGACGGTGCGCGGCGGCCCCGTCCACGTGTACGGGCTCGACTTCGGCGCCTCGGGCCTGACCATGCTCGAGGACCTCCCGCACGTCGGCTCGATCATCGCGGGCGACGACGAGGAGCGCGTGATCCGCCTGCTGCGCACCCTGCGGGAGCTGATCGACGACCGCGCCCGCGAGTTCGCGAAGCATCGCGCCGGGTCCGTGGCCGAGTACCGGGACCTGACCGGGAAGTCCGACACCCCGCGTGTGCTGCTGCTGGTCGACGGCATGGCCGCCTTCCGCGAGGCCTACGACTACTCGAACCTCTCGAAGTGGTTCACCACCTTCGTGCAGATCGCGACCGACGGCCGTCAGGTGGGCGTGCACGTCATCGTCACCGGCGACCGTCCCAACGCGATCCCGACCTCGCTCGGCTCCTCGATCCAGCGCCGCCTCGTCCACCGCATGGCCAGTGCCGACGACTACTCGGCCTTCGGCGAGCCCAAGGACGTCCTGGACGGCTCCTCGCCCCCGGGACGCTCCATCCTCGACGGCCACGAGGTGCAGATCGCGGTGCACGGCGGCGACTCGAACGTCGCGATCCAGTCCCGCGAGGTCGCCAAGCTCGCCCAGGCGATGCGGCGCGCCGGCGTGCCCGAGGCGCCCACCATCGAGCGCCTGCCCGAGCGGGTCGAGCTCTCGACGCTCCGCCCCGTCGTCGGCGGCCGGCCCGTCCTCGGCCTGGCCGACGAGACCCTCGCCGAGATCACCTACGAGCCGCGCGGCGCCTTCATGGTCACCGGCCCCATGGGATCGGGTCGCACCACCGCGATGCTCACCATCGCCACCGGCCTCAAGGCGATGGAGAACCCCATGCGCCTGGTCCGCTTCTCCTCCCGCCGCACCCCGCTGACCGGGCTGCCGGTCTGGGACGTGGAGGCCTCCGATCCGGACACCGTGCGCGAGCTCGCCGGCCAGCTCCGCCAGACGATCGAGTCCGGCTCGGTGGGGGAGGGGCGCCTGGCCCTGTTCATCGACGGGGTCGCCGACTTCACCGGCACCGGCGTGGAGAACGACCTCGACAAGCTCATCCGCGCCAGCACCCGCGAGGGCCAGTTCGTGGTGGGCGAGAACGAGTCCGCCTCGTGGTCCCAGGCCTACGTCCTCGCCCAGCCGTTCAAGGCCGGACGGCGCGGGCTGCTGCTCCAGCCCAGCGACATGGACGGCGACTCGCTGCTCGGCACCGGACTGGGGAGGATCCGTCGGGCCGACTTCCCGGCCGGCCGCGGCTTCCTCGTCTACAGCGGTCGGGCGATGAAGCTGCAGGTCGCGCAGATCACGTCGGGCTGAGGGCCGCTCTCGGGGGCCGACGGGGAGGGGCGTCGAGCCCGCCCCTGAGGCCCCCGCGACGCGTCCGGAGGGGTGCTCCGTCCCCATGGGGACTCCTCCCCATGGTCGCCTCCGGCGGATCGCCCTACAGTGAGAGCTGTCGAGCACGCAAGAGGCCCGGTGCACCGCAGGGGGCGCAGGAGCCGGTGAACAGGAAGGGGAACCCGCATCGTGAACGCCACGAAGGGTATGAACGTCGACGAGGTCAAGCGGATGTCCGGCCAGCTGCGCGATGCGGCCGAGGAGATCACGCGGATCGAGCAGGAGCTCACCCGGGGCCTGGAGGACGTGGACTGGACCGGCCCCGACGCGGATCGCTTCCGCGGCCAGTGGTCCGGGGAGATGGTCCCCGCGCTGCAGCAGATCATGAACGCGGTCAACGAGCTCGGCGACACCGCCGACCGCAACGCCGCCGAGCAGGAGGCCACCTCCAGCTGAGGCGGTGCAGGACCGCGCCGTCACGGACGGCGACAGGGGTGGGGAGAGGCCCGGGCGGAGCACCGCTCGGGCCTCTCCCCTGCCTGGTATCTTTGTCGCCGAGAGTGCCAGGGGGACGAATGGAGCACAGCACCGTGAAGAGCATCGAGTATCCGAGCGCCGATTTCCCTGCGCCCCCTCGGGTCCGGGTCGAGGTGCCGGAGGACTGGGAGCCGCTCACGGTTCCGGGAGTGCAGCTCGCCGTCGCCCAGCCCCGCGTCGACGGGCGCTTCCGCGCGAACGTGGTCGTGACCGTGCAGCGCTTCGGACCGGAGTTCACCCTCGAGGCGGCGCGCGCCGGCCTCGAGCAGCGCAAGGCCTCCCTGCCCGAGCTCGAGGAGCTCGGCACCGGGGAGATCGAGATCGAGGGCACCACCTGGATCGCGAGCGAGTACGGCTACACCCAGCCCGGCCGCCCGACCGTGGTGCAGGCCGCGCGCTACGCCGTGATCGACCGCGGGGGCGTGGCCGCCGATGTGCTCGAGATCGTGGGCAGCTGCGGAGCGGAGAGCGCCGACGAGGAGATCGAGACCGTCCGCGCCATCCAGGACTCCCTGCAGCTGACCCTGGACTGACCCCGCCACCGCATCGTCCCCGGAGGGCGCCGGCCATCGTGGCCGGCGCCCTCCAGCCGTCCGGGGCGAGGCCGTCCGGCCGACCCTGTCGAGGTCCTCGCGAGGCGGCGGCGAGGCGGCGGCCCGGCGAGGTGCCACGAGGCGTCGCGTGGGGAGCGGTGCACGGGGACCTCTGCCTGGGGAGTTGTCCCCATCGCCGAGGTGTGGTGGGTGGTT
>NZ_BCAK01000033.1:0-28173 GCF_001293905.1 Brachybacterium sp. SW0106-09 | reverse complement strand
TGGCTGACAGTGCACTGACCGCTTGACACCGCCATATAGCCGTAGTGGCACGCCATGCGCCGTGACCTGACCACGCCGCAGGCCCGCCGGCCCTCCGGCCCGCAGGCATCCTGATGTGCCGGACCCGGATCCTGGTCCTGGCGCGGAGCCCGCACCTGCTGAGGCCATCCTCGGCGACCGGCGGACCGAGGGGCGCGCCGACGGGTACCGTCGGACCATGGACGCCATCGACCTGCTCCGCGACCTCGCCTCCCGCCCCCGTCACGTGGCCGACTCGCTGCGCGGCCGACTGGGGCCCCTCGAGCTCGCCGCCCACCCCGGCGGGCACCCCAACTCCGTCGCCTGGCTGCTGTGGCACACCGGGCGCGAGATCGACGTACAGCTCGCCGCGCTCACCGGCCAGGAGGAGGTGTGGGCCAGGGGCGACTTCGGCGAGCGCCTCGGGCTCGGCGCGGAGGGGGCCGCCGTCGGCTACGGCCACAGCCCCGAACAGGCCCGCGCGATCGAGGTCCAGGACGGCGAGGCGCTGCTGGACTACGTCCTCGCCTCCCTCGATGCGCTGGAGTACTACCTCGACGAGCTCGCCGCCTTCGACCTCGGCGACATCGTCGACGAGGCCTGGGACCCGGCCGTCTCCCGCGGCGCCCGCCTGGTGAGCATCGTCGACGACGCGATACAGCACCTCGCCCAGGCCTCCTACGTGCTCGGGATGCCTCAGCGCGGCTGAGCCCGAGCCGAATGCGCTGTGCCCGGCACCGCCCCCGTCAGGGGCCGGTGCCGGGCACAGGTGATGGCGGCCGGAGACGCCGGAGCGGGACCCTCCCGGGTCAGGCCGCCGCGGCGGCGGCGGCGGAGGCGCGGCTGCGGGAGCCGCGTCGGCCGCGCAGCAGGGCGTCGAGCGAGAAGCGCCCCGCCCCGACCGCGGCGATCGCGAGCGCGCCGGCGCCGAGCGCGCCGACCAGCTCCCAGCCGCCGGCGTCGATGAAGACGCCCTGGGGGAGGTGCACCAGGAGCGCGGCGACGAGCATGTCGATCGCGAGCAGCAGTCCGACGATGCCGGTGAAGGCGCCGGCGATCAGCGCGATGCCGCCGACGAGCTCGACGATCGCGACGACGGGAGCGGCGATCTCGGGGGCCGGCACTCCCATGCCGCGGAAGCTCTCGGTCGCTCCGGCGAGGCCGAAGGTGACGAGCTTCTGGTAGCCGTGCGCGGCGAAGATCGCGCCGAGCAGGATGCGGGCCACGAGCAGGCCGAGGTCAGAGGCCATTCCGGTGCGGGACGAGGCGGCCATGGGGGTCCTTCCGTCGGGGGAGAATGCCCGGCGAGGGTAGAGGAGGAGCAGCCCTGACTTCAAGGTTTGAGTGACTCGGCGAGGGATGCGCCTCATTCCCTCTCGGGATCCGGGGCCGCTGTGGCGGGGGCTGATCTGAAAAGCGACCGGAACCCACCGGCGCCGACGGGGACCGACCGGGAGCGGCCGGCGCGCCGCGAGCCCGTCGGCCGATCCGCCGCCCGGCCTCTCCTCCCCATCGGGGCGTTCTCCACCGACGGAAGGATCACGTCCCGCCCGTCCGCCGGACTTCCTACACTGGCTCGGTGACATCCACCGAAGCCTTCGAAGCCGGATCCGACCGCGCGCTGGAGCGCACCCCGCCCCAGGACCTCGCCGCCGAGCGTGGCGTGCTGGGCGGCATGATGCTGTCCAAGGACGCGATCGCCGACGTCGTCGAGACCGTGCGCGGCAACGACTTCTACCGCCCCGCGCACGAGATGATCTACGAGGCGATCATCGACCTGTACGGCCGCGGCGAGCCCGCCGACCTGGTCACCGTCTCCGACGAGCTCTCCAAGCGCGGCGAGCTGCAGCGCGTGGGCGGCGGCGCCTATCTCGCGGACCTCATCGACATGGTCCCCACCGCCGCGAACGCCGGCTACTACGCCGAGATCGTGGTCGAGCGCGCCCAGCTGCGACGCCTCGTCGAGGCCGGCACCCGTATCGTCCAGCTCGGCTACGCGGCCGACGGCGGCGAGGTCGACGAGGTCATCAACGAGGCGCAGGCCCAGATCTACGCGGTCACCGAGCGCGGCCAGAGCGACGACTTCCTGCCGCTGGGCGAGGTGATCGACGAGACCCTCAACGCGATCGAGGCGACCCAGAACCGCGGCGGCCAGGTCACCGGCGTGCCCACCGGCTTCGCCGAGCTCGACGAGCTCACCCAGGGCCTGCATGGCGGGCAGATGATCATCTTCGCGGGCCGCCCCGCCATGGGCAAGACGACCCTCGGCATGGACGTGCTGCGCTCCGCCTCGATCCACAACGGCCAGACCTCGGTCATCTTCTCCCTGGAGATGGACAAGACCGAGATCACCATGCGTCTGCTCTCGGCCGAGTCGCAGGTGCCGATGAACCGCATGCGCGACGGCTCCATGGACGACCGCGACTGGCAGTCCATGGCCCGCGCCATGAGCCGCATCGCCGATGCTCCGCTGTTCATGGACGACTCGGCGAACATGTCGCTGATGGAGATCCGCGCCAAGTGCCGGCGCCTGAAGCAGAAGCACGACCTCCGGCTCGTGGTCATCGACTATCTGCAGCTGATGAGCTCGGGCAAGAAGGTCGAGTCCCGTCAGCAGGAGGTCTCGGAGTTCTCCCGAGCCCTGAAGCTGCTGGCCAAGGAGATCGACTGCCCCGTCATCGCGATCTCGCAGCTGAACCGAGGCAGCGAGCAGCGCACCGACAAGACCCCGATGATGTCGGACCTGCGAGAGTCCGGCTCGATCGAGCAGGACGCCGACGTCATCCTCCTGATCCACCGCGAGGACTACTACGAGAAGGAGTCCGCGCGCGCCGGCGAGGCCGACCTGATCGTGGCCAAGCACCGTAACGGCGCGACCAAGACGATCCCCGTCGCCTTCGAGGGCCACTACTCGCGGTTCAAGGACATGGCGCACTCCGGCGGCTTCAGCGGCTGACCCGCGGCGCCGACGGTCTCGCAGCGACGACCGGACCGCGGCGCCGACCCGGCGGGGACGACACGGGCGGCGACGTCGAGGACCCCCCTCACCCCCGCAGCAGGTCCCGCAGCGCCGCCTCCGGGGAGCGGGCCCCGTCCAGCAGCTCGCCCCGGCGGTACCGGGTGAACACCCGCGGGTCGATGGAGGAGCCGCGAACGCGGCCGCGCCGGTCCCGCCACTGCGGAGACCGTCCCCCTCGGCGCAGGCGAACGATCGGTCGGTGGCCGGCGGATCCGGTTGCCGAGTCCTCGGGCGGCCAGTACGTTCGAATCCCGACCTGATCCGGAGGCGCCCGATGGGCCATCCAGTGCACCTCGTCATCGACGGTCAGCCGCACGACCTGACCGTCGACCCGCGCACCACCCTGCTCGACGCGCTGCGGGACCACCTGGGGAACATGTCCCCGAAGAAGGGCTGCGACCACGGCCAGTGCGGTGCCTGCACCGTCCTGGTCGACGGCAGGCGGCTGAACTCCTGCCTGCTGCTGGCCGTGTCCCTCGACGGCGCGGAGGTGCTCACCTCGGACGGCCTCGCCCCGGACGGCGAGCTCTCCGCCCTGCACACCGCTTTCCTCGAACAGGACGCCTTCCAGTGCGGCTACTGCACCCCCGGGCAGATCTGCTCCGCGACCGGCGTGCTCCGCGAGGCGGCCGACGGGCGCCCCAGCGTGGTCACCGACGACCACGTCCACGACCAGCCGATCGAGCTCACCGAGGACGAGATCCGCGAGCGGATGAGCGGGAACCTGTGCCGCTGCGGCGCCTACGTCAACATCGTCGCCGCCGTCCAGCAGGCGGCCGGGGCGAGCACCGCGAGCGAGGGGACGGACCGATGAGACCCTTCGACTACGCACGCGCGGACGATCCTGCCGGCGCCGTCGCCGCGGTCGCCGAGCGGCCCGGTGCGACCTACCTCGCCGGCGGCACCAACCTCGTCGACCACCTCAAGCTCGGGATCACCGCCCCCGATCTCCTGGTCGACCTCGGCCGTCTCGACCTCGCGGACATCGAGGAGCTGCCGGACGGCGGCCTGCGCGTGGGCGCCATGGTCCGCAACAGCGATCTCGCCGCCGACCCGCGCGTGCGCCGCGACCACCCGATGCTCTCCCGCGCCCTCCTCTCCGGCGCCTCGGGCCAGCTGCGCAATGCCGCCACCACCGGCGGGAACCTGCTGCAGCGCACCCGCTGCGTCTACTTCCAGGACCCCACCACCCCCTGCAACAAGCGCGCCCCGGGCAGCGGCTGCTCGGCGCTCGGCGGATACACCCGCTACCACGCGATCCTCGGCGCCTCCGACGCGTGCATCGCCACCCACCCCTCCGACATGGCCGTAGCGCTGGCCGCCCTGGACGCCACCGTGGTCGTGCTCGGCGCCGGGGGCGAGACGCGGATACCGGTCACGCAGCTGCACCGCCTGCCCGGCGACGAGCCCGAGCGCGACACTGTCCTCGAGCACGGCGACCTGATCACCGCCGTCGAGCTGCCCCCGCCGGCGAGCGGCACACGATCGACGTATCGCAAGATCCGCGACCGCGCCTCCTACGCCTTCGCGCTGGTCTCCGTCGCCGCGGTGCTCGACCTCGACCCGGACGCCGCGCAGCCGACGGTCCGCTCCGCGAGGATCGCCCTCGGAGGCGTCGCCCACGCCCCTTGGCGCGCCCGCCGCGCCGAGCAGCTCCTCGCCGGCGCCCCCGCCACCCGCGAGAGCTTCCGCCGGGCCGCGGCGGCCGAGCTCGAGCAGGCCCGGCCCGTGGAGGGCAACGAGTTCAAGGTGACGATGGCCCGTGGCGTGATGGTGAGCGTGCTCGCCGAGCTCGCCGGCCTGGGCGAGGAGAACGAGGAGCCCCATGATGAGTGACCTCCTGCGCGCCTCCTCGATCGGCACCCCGCGGGTGCGTCTGGACGGACCCGACAAGGTGCGTGGCCTCGCCCCCTACGCCTACGAGCACCCGGTCGAGGATCCGCTCCATCTCTTCCCGCTGTGCTCGACGATCGCGCTCGGCCGCGTCACCGCCATCGACGCCACGGCCGCGCTCGCGCTCGACGGGGTGGTGCGCGTGATCACCCGCGAGAACGCCCTCCGGCTCGCCGACACCGAGGACGGCGAGCTGGCGATCCTCCAGGACGACCGGATCGGCTTCCGCGGCCAGTACCTCGGCGCCGTCCTCGCCGACACCCCCGAGACCGCCCGCCACGCCGCCGACCTCGTGGTGGTCACCGCAGAGGCCGCACCGCACGACGCCGACTTCCGCCACGACCACCCCGCGGTGCGCGAACCCGAGGGCGGCGGTGACGACATCGACACCGGTGACCTCGAGGCCGCGCTCGCCGCCGCGGAGATCGTGGTGGACCAGCGCTATTCCACCCCTCTCGAGCACAACAACCCGATGGAGCCGCACACCACCATCGCCCGCTGGGACGGCGAGCAGCTCACGCTGTGGACCTCGACCCAGGGCGTCCACCCCGCGCGGCAGACCCTCGCCCCGATGCTGGGCATCGATCCCGAGCAGCTGCGGATCATCAGCCCGCACGTCGGCGGCGGCTTCGGCTCCAAGGGCCTGCCCCATGCGGACATGATGCTCACGGCGCTGGCCGCGCACGCCGTGCCCGGCCGCGCGGTGAAGCATGCCGTCACCCGCCAGCACATGTTCGCGCTGACCGGGTACCGCCCCGCCACCTCCCAGCGCTTCCGGATCGGAGCCCGGGCCGACGGCACGATCACCGCCTTCGGGCTCGAGGCGGTCTCCAGCTCCTCGCGCACCAAGGAGTTCCCCGAGGTGGCGATCAAACCCTCCCGACAGATGTACGCCGGCGAGCACCGTCGCATCACCCAGCGCGTGCTCCCGCTGGACATCGCCGTCCCCTCCTGGATGCGCGCCCCCGGCGAGGCACCGGGGATGGTGGGCCTGGAGATCATGATGGACGAGCTCGCCGAGGCCTGCGGGCTGGACCCGATCGAGCTGCGGGTGCGCAACGAGCCGGAGCGCGACCCCGACACCGGGATGCCCTTCAACCGGCGCCGGCTGATCGACTGCCTGCACGAGGGCGCCGCCCGCTTCGGCTGGGCCCAACGCGACCCGAGGCCCCGCGCACGCCGGGAGGGCGGGTGGCTGATCGGCACCGGCGTCGCCTCGGCGACCTACCCCGCATCCCGGCAGCCCGGCTCGAAGGCCCGGATCCGTCACGAGGCGGGGGTCTACGAGGTGGGCATCGGCGCCGCCGACCTCGGCACCGGCACCTGGACCGCTCTCACCCAGGTCGCCGCCGACGCCCTCGAGGTCGACCCGGACCGCATCGCGCTGCGGATCGGCGACACCGCGCTGCCGAACGCGACCGTGGCCGGCAGCTCCACCGGGCTCGCCAGCTGGAGCGCGGCCGTGCTGGCCGCCGCGGACACCTTCCGTCGCGAGCACGGCACCGCCCCGGCCGACGGCGTCGAGGCGATCGGGGAGGCGGCGGAGAACCCCGCCGAGAAGCAGTTCGCCATGCACTCCTACGGCGCCCAGTTCGCCCAGGTCCGCGTCCAGGAGGAGACCGGCGAGATACGTCTGGACCGCATGCTCGGGGTGTTCTCCGCCGGACGGATCATCAACCCCCGCACCGCCCGCTCGCAGCTCCTCGGCGGGATGACCATGGGGGTGGGGATGGCGCTGCACGAGAAGGGCGAGCTCGACCCCCGCTTCGGACACGTCGTCAACCACGACCTCGCCGAGTACCACGTGCCCGTCAACGCCGACATCCGCTCCCTCGAGGTGCACTGGCTGGACGAGGAGGACCCCCAGGCCGGGCCGCTCGGCGCACGCGGCATCGGCGAGATCGGCACCGTCGGCGCCGCCGCGGCGATCGCCAACGCCATCCACCACGCCACCGGGGCGAGGGTGCGGGACCTGCCCGTGTTCGGCAGCGACCTCCTGGCACGGTGAGCGCCGCGTCATTCGACGGCCCCCGACAGGCGGCCGCGCCTCCCGTCGGCCTGATCCTCGCCGCGGGCACCGGAAGGCGCCTGGGCCGCGGCCCCAAAGCGCTGCTGCTCCTGCGCGGCACCACCCTGGTCGAGCACGTCGCCCGCGCCCTGCGCGAGGGCGGCTGCGGCGAGGTCGTGGTGGTCACCGGCGCGGGCGCCGAGCGGGTGGGCGCCGTCGTGGACGGGATGCCGTGGGTGCGCACGGAGCAGAACCCGCGCTGGCGCGAGGGGATGGGCACCTCGCTGCGCACCGGCCTGGCCGCGATCGGCCCGGGCCGCGACGTGCTGGTCACGCCGGTGGACCGCCCCGGGACGTGCGCGGCAGAGGTGGCCCGGGTGCTGGCCGCCCACCGCCGCGGCGGGATCACCGCCGCCGCCCACCGCGAGGCCTCCGGCGGGCTCCGACGGGGCCATCCGGTGCTGCTCGACGCCGCCTGGACCGCCGCCGCCGCGGAGGCCGCCCACGCGGACATGGGCGCCCGCGACCTGCTCCGCGCCCGACGGGATCAGGTGCAGCTCGTGGACTGCACCGATCTCGACGACGGTGCGGACCTCGACCTCCCCGAGGACCTGTGGCGGCTGGACGTGCGGGGCTGACCTCTCAGCCGCTCGCAGCAGTGCGCGCATGCAGCGGACCGCTGCCGTCGCGCAGCGGCTCCACGGTGCGGCGCTCGGCCCGCACGGCCAGGATCTCCGCGAGGATCGCGACCGCCACCTCCGGCGGGCTCCCCGCCCCCAGATCGAGGCCGATCGGGGAGCGCAGCCGCGACAGCGCCTCCTCGCCCACCCCGGCCTCCCTCAGCGCCATGCGCCGATCGTGGTCGCTGCGCCGGGACCCCATCGCACCGACGTAGGCGACGTCCAGCCGCAGAGCGGTGGCGAGCACCGGCACGTCGACCTTCGGATCGTGCGTGAGCACGCAGACCATGCTGCGGGCATCGAGGTCACCGCGCTCCGCGGCCGCGGCCAGGAACCGGTGCGGCCAGGCACGCACCACCTCCGCCCCCGGGAACGCCGCGGGATCGGTGAACGCCGGCCGATGGTCGCACAGCGTGATCCGCAGCCCGAGCGGCCGCGCCGCCTCCACCAGCGCCTGCCCGAAGGCGTTCGCCCCGCACACCACCAGGTGCGCGGGCCGGATGCGGGACTCGACGAAGAGAGCGATCGTCGAGGCGCCCGCGGGGAGGCGGAGGGTGCCGGTGCGCGCCTCGCGGAGCATGGCGGCGACCCGGGCGCTCCCCGCCTCGAGCATCTCCGGGGGGAGCAGGGTCGTGAGCGCGCCGCGGACCTCGTCGGCGCCGTCGCCCGCGAGCAGGACAGCGCGCGGACCGTCGGCGCCGTCGCCCTCCGGCCGGGCCGGGCGCCGTGCGTCGTCGCCCTCGGGAGCGACCGTCCGTGGTGCGTCGGACCCGTGCGGCAGCCGGGTCACGTAGGCGGCAGGGGCGGGGTCGTCGACCGTGCCGAGGGGGCTCTGCGCCCCCGGGGGCGGGGGAGCGAACGGCTGGATCAGCACCTCGAGCGAGCCCCCGCACATCAGCCCGACGGCGAAGGCGTCCTCCTCGCTGAACCCGAAGCTCCGGACGCTGCTCCTCCCAGTCTCGAGCGCTTCGCGGCAGGCCTCGAGCACCGCCCCTTCGACGCAGCCGCCGGAGAGCGAGCCGTGCAGTTCGCCATCGGCGCCCACCAGCATCGAGGTGCCCACGGGCCGCGGCACGGAGCCCTGAGCGGAGACGATGGTCGCCACGGCGCAGGGAACCGGATCGGAGGCACAGGCGAGGCGCTCCCGGGCGCGGTCCAGGATGTCGAGCACCTCCTCACCCTATGCGGCGGCCCGGACCGGCACGACGGTCCCGACCTCTCGATCGGCCGGCGGGTCATCGCGGACTCTGCCTATGACCGGGGTCACACCTGCTACGGTCTCCGGGAGCGTCGGTCCTCCTCGCCGGGCCGGGGCGATGAACAGAACGAAGGAGTTGTGTCCGTGACCACCCCGCCCCCTGCGGCCTCCGGCCCCTCGCCCGAGCCGGGCCTCTCGCCGGACCGCGGCCCGGCGTCGCCTCCCGGCGCCGCGCCCTCCCCGACCCCCGAGCAGTTCCAGGCCGTCCAGAAGTCCGAGGAGTTCGGCCGCCTGCGCTCGAGCTTCCGCAGCTTCGCGATCCCGATGACCATCGCGTTCCTGGTCTGGTACTTCGCCTACGTGCTGCTGTCCACCTACGCCGAGGGCCTGATGTCCACCCCGGTGCTGGGCAATCTCAACCTCGGCCTGCTGATGGGCATCAGCCAGTTCCTGATGACCTTCCTGATCACCTGGCTGTACATCCGCCACGCGAACCGGAACCTCGACCCGATCGCGGAGAAGCTGCGCGATGAGCTGGAGGGGGAGCACTGATGGAGTTCGGCAACCCGCTCTTCAACATCGCGATCTTCCTCGCCTTCGTGGTGATCACCCTGGTCGTGGTCATCCGCGTCTCCAAGCAGAACGTCACCGCCGGCGACTTCTACCACGGCGGCCGCGCGTTCTCCGGCCGGCAGAACGGCATCGCCATCGCCGGCGACTACCTCTCGGCCGCCTCCTTCCTCGGCATCGTCGGCGCCGTCGCGCTCTACGGCTACGACGGACTGCTGTACTCCGTCGGCTTCCTCGTCGCCTGGCTGGTGGCGCTGCTGCTGGTCGCCGAGCCGCTGCGCAACACCGCGAAGTACACGATGGCCGACGTGCTGAGCTTCCGCATGCGCCAGCGCCCCGTGCGCACCGCCGCGGCGACCTCCACCCTCGCCGTCACCTTCTTCTACCTGCTCGCCCAGATGGCGGGCGCCGGCGCGCTCGTCTCGCTGCTGATCGGCATCGAGGGCCGCGTGGGCCAGTCGATCGTGATCGCCGTGGTGGGCGTCGTGATGATCGCCTACGTGCTGATCGGCGGGATGAAGGGCACCACCTGGGTGCAGATCATCAAGGCGGTGCTGCTGGTGACCGCCGTCGGCGTCTCGACGGTGTGGATCCTGGCGCTCAACGGCTTCAACCTCTCCGAGGTGCTCGGCAAGGCCGTCGCCGAGCATCCCGACGGCGCCACCATCCTCGAGCCGATGCACCAGTACGGCACCTCCGGCGCGACCAAGCTCGGCTTCGTCTCCCTCGCGATCGCGCTGGTGTTCGGCGCGGCCGGGCTGCCGCACGTGCTGATGCGCTTCTACACGGTGCCGACGGCGAGGGAGGCCCGCCGCAGCGTGGTCTGGGCGATCGGGCTGATCGGCTTCTTCTACCTGTGCACCATGGTGCTCGGCTTCGCCGCGGCGTACATGGTGGGCGTGGACGTGATCGGCACCCTGCCCGGTGGTTCGAACTCCGCCGCACCGGCGCTCGCCTACGCCCTCGGCGGCACCGTGCTGATGGGCATCATCTCCGCGGTCGCCTTCGCGACGATCCTCGCGGTCGTGGCGGGCCTGACGATCACCGCCTCCGCCTCCTTCGCGCACGACATCTACAACGGCGTGATCAAGGAGGGCAGCGCCACCTCGGCGCAGGAGGTCCGGGTCGCCCGGCGCACCGCCGTGGTGATCGGCGGCGTCTCGATCATCGGCGGCATCCTCGCCGCCGAGCAGAACGTCGCCTTCCTGGTCTCGCTCGCCTTCGCGATCGCGGCCAGCGCGAACCTGCCCTCGATCCTGTACTCCCTGTACTGGAAGCGGTTCAACACCCGCGGCTCGCTGTGGAGCATCTACGGCGGACTCGGCAGCGCGCTGATCCTGATCACCTTCTCCCCGGTGGTCTCCGGCGCCGAGACCGCGATGATCCCCGGCGCCGACTTCGCCTGGTTCCCGCTGACGAACCCGGCGATCATCTCGGTGCCGCTGGGCTTCTTCCTCGGCTGGCTCGGCTCGGTCACCTCCTCGGAGACCAACGAGCTCAAGCAGGCCGAGATGGAGGTCCGCTCCATGACCGGCGCCGGCGCGGAGAAGGCGACCCAGGCGCACTGAGCCGGGGAGCCGGACCGGAGGAGCGGCGACCCGGACCCGGCTCCTCTTCCCGGTGCCGCCATGTCATGTGACGCCCTGTTCCACCCATGGAACAGGGCGTCACATGACATGGTGCGGGCGCCTGCCGTCCGCGCCGGAGACCAGCAGCCGGAAGCCGTGGCGGGTGCGATAGGCGCGCACGCCCAGCTCGGGATGCCGCGCCCCGAAGTCGCGGATGCTGGTCAGGAGCTCGGCGTGGACGCGGCCTCGCTCGCCGGAGCCCGGTCCGCCGAGCTCGTCGGGCAGGCCTGCCGCGTCGCGGATCCCGTCGGTCGCGCCGTCGGCTCTGCCGATCGCGCCGCCGCCGA
Source organism: Brachybacterium sp. SW0106-09 (assembly GCF_001293905.1). Taxonomy (NCBI): domain Bacteria; kingdom Bacillati; phylum Actinomycetota; class Actinomycetes; order Micrococcales; family Dermabacteraceae; genus Brachybacterium; species Brachybacterium sp. SW0106-09. The sequence continues at coordinate 16,872 of NZ_BCAK01000033.1, read as the reverse complement.
AGAGCCGCGAGAGCAGGCCGGGCCGCTTCCCGGCCCGGCCGCCACTCGACCGCGACCGGCCGACATCCTCCTGGGGGGAGGTCGACGTCGCAGATCAGCAGCGCATCGGTGTTCAGCACGGCCGCGCCGTAGCGGTTGCGGGTGATCGCGGCGATCAGCGTGCCGTCCTCGCTGTGGACGTCCTCGAGCAGCTCCTCCGGCAGGTGCCGGCTCGGGTAGTACTCGAGGCCGGAGTCGTGCTCCTGCTCGGGGCCGCCCGCGGCGACGAGCGCGTCCATGCGCTCGCGGGCATCGCGTCGGGCGTCCTCGACCGAGATGTCGGAGGAGCCGTGGATCGTCAGCGCGAAGGGGCCGTGGCCCGGGAATGTGTGCGTCGCGCGGACGGCGGCCCGGTGACGGGGGATCGGCTGCATGGAGCCGACCGTACCCGCCACGGGCCGCCCGCCGGGAGGGGCTTCAGCCGAGCGAGGCCTCGAGGGTGATGTCCACGCCCGCGAGCGCCTTGGAGACGGGGCAGGTCTGCTTGGCCTCCTCGGCCAGGCGCTGGAAGTCGGCGTCCTCGATGCCGGGCACCTGCGCGGTGACGGTCAGGGCGATCCCGGTGATGCCGCCCTCGCCCGCGTTGAAGGACACCTTCGCGGCGGTCTTCATCGAGGTGGGCGGGGTGTCGTTCTCGGCCAGCATGTTGGAGAACTGCATCGAGTAGCAGGCGCTGTGCGCGGCGCCGATCAGCTCCTCGGGGGAGGTGGTGCCCTGCTCGGCGTCCTCCGAGCGGGCCTTCCAGGAGAGGTCCATGGTGCCGAGCTGCGAGGTCTCCAGGGTGGTGCTGCCGGAGCCGGAGAGCAGGTCGCCGTTCCAGGCGGTCGAGGCGGTGCTGACGACGGTGCGGGGCATGGTGACTCCTTCGGTCGAGGGTCGCGCCCGCGCTCCTGCGGGGGCGCTCCTGCCACGCTATCCCGGACCCGCGCCCACGTCGATGCCCGCCCGGCGGAGCCGTCGGCACCGGCCCCGTCACCTCACTGCAGCGACTCGAACTTCCGCGCCCAGGCGGAGCCGATGGGGTTCGCATCGGCGACCATGATCCCGAAGCGGTCCCCGGCGATCTCGGCGACCTCGGTCAGGGCCACGCGCCGTTCGTGCTCGGGGGAGTGGGCGAGGCGCCGCACCCCGTCCTCGAGGATCTTGCGGAAGGAGTCGGTGCGGCCCAGGTAGGCCACGAACGGCAGGCCGAACCTCTCCTCGTACCGGGCGGAGAGGTCGCGCAGCGCCTCCACGTCCTCCTCGGCGAGGCTGTCCAGGGCGAGGGAGCCGACGTCCTGGCTGATCGTGCCGGCCTGCTCCTCGTCGGCCGTGACCAGGGTGGCCATGTTCGGATAGGCGCGCACCAGGGCGTCCTGCTCCTCCCGCTCGGCGGTCAGCACCGCGTCCTCGATCGCCGCGCGCAGCGCGGGCGCGTCGGCGAAGGGGCGCGCCTCCCAGGCCCGCTCGAGCGGCCAGGTCGCGCCGTTGAACAGGGTGCCGAAGGTGCCCACGAACTCGTCGCGGTCCATGGCGTTCACGTCCTCGATGCCGATCCGTCGGCCGGCGGCGTCGGTCGCGACGTTCGCGCCGCGCTGGCGGCCGAGGTGGAAGAACAGGATGTTCAGCACGATCGCGGTGAGTGCGCCGACGGTCACGCCGGAGGAGACGAACACCTGCGCCCAGGAGGGGAACACGCCCGCGATGTCGGGCTTGAAGCTCACCAGCATCGCCAGGCCCAGCGAGGTGCCGACGATGACGGAGTTGCGGTTGTCGGTGAGGTCGACCTTCGACAGGGTCTGGATCCCCACCAGCGCGACCGAGGCGAACAGGGCGAGCGAGGCGCCGCCGAGCACGGGGGAGGGGATCGCGGCGACGACCGCGCCGGCCTTCGGCAGCACGCCGAGGACGATCATGATCACGCCGGCGCCCGCGACGACCCAGCGGGACTTCACGCGGGTCAGGCGCACCAGGCCGATGTTCTGCGCGAAGCAGGTGTAGGGGAAGGAGTTCAGCACGCCGCCGAGCAGGGTGGACAGGCCGTCGGCGCGGATCGCCTCGGAGATGTTCCTCGGCCGGATGCGCTTGCCGACGATCTCGCCGGCGGCGAAGACGTCGCCGGTGGTCTCCACCATCGTGATCAGCATGACGATGGTCATCGAGATGATCGCGGTGAGCGAGAAGGTGGGGATGCCGAAGTAGAAGGGGGTGGTGACCCCGAAGGCGGAGGCCTCCGTGACGCCGCTGAAGGAGGTGTCCCCGAGCAGCACGGCCACGGCGGTGCCGATCACCAGGCCCAGCAGCACGGCGATCGTGCCGAGGAAGCCGCGGAAGAACCGCTGGACCAGCACGATCACGGCGAGGGTGCCGAGCGCGTAGAGGATGTCGCGGGTGGCGGGGACGCCCTCGGCGTAGTTCGTGATGTCACCTGCGGAGACGCCAAGCAGCGTGATGCCCATGGTGGTCAGCACGGTGCCGATCACGACCGGCGGGAAGAACCGCAGGATCTTCGCGAAGTACGGTGCGACCAGGAAGGTGAACAGACCCGCGACGATGATCGAGCCGTAGATCATCGGCAGGCCCTCGGCGCCGCCCTCGCCGCCGGTGGCCGCCAGGCCGATCGCGATGATCGGGGAGACGGCGGTGGTGGTCACGCCCTGGATGATCGGCAGGCGCACGCCCACCTTCCAGAAGCCGACGGACTGGATCAGGGTGGCGATGCCGCAGGTGAACAGGTCCGCGTTGATCAGGTGGATCGTCTGCTCGGGCGTGAGGCCGAGGCCCGAGGCGATCAGCAGCGGCACGATCACGGCGCCGGCGTAGAAGGCGAGCACGTGCTGTATCGAGAGCACGGTGAGCCGGCCGGGCGGCGGCACCTGGTCGACGGGGTGCACGGTGCGCGGGGCGGTCGCGTCCGGGGCGGGGGCGGCGGCGGAGGTCATGGGCGTCCTAGGGATCCGTCGGGCGAGGGGCCGACGCAGGGGTGGGGGCGGGCCCGGCGCACCGGGCCGCGCACCAGCGTAGGCCGGGGCGGGCGGCCGCGGCCTCCCCGTTCGGCCCGCGACCGGCCCTTCCGAGGGCCGAACGGGCCCCTGACCGGCGCGGCGAGGGCCGACGTGAGATCGATGGCACCGGATGGAACGCCCTGGCCGATCGGGGCGGGGAGGGGTACAAGGGAGGGGTGAGCACCCCCGAGCAGTCCGACGACCCGGCCTCGACGACCTCCGTGGCCTGTGCGCCCGAGGACTCCGTCGGCCGCGTCGACGTCCCTGCTCCCCGGAGCGCCGCGCCCGAGACCGCCCAGCCCGACACCGCCGTGCCCGGCGAGGCCGTGCCCGGCACCGCCGCGCCCGCCGCCGTGGTGACCGAGCCGCCTGCCGCGACCGCCGCCCACGTCGGCCGGGGCGGCCGGGTCGTCGGCGCGGTGCTCGCCGTGCTCGCGGTCGCGACGATCGCGGTGAACCTGCGGCCCGGCGCGACCGGCGTCGGACCGCTGATGGAGCCGATCGTCGCCGCCTACGGGCAGGGACCGGCCGCCTCCGGCCTGCTCACCGCACTGCCCTGCCTCGCCTTCGGCGCCCTGGGCCTGCTCGCCGTGCCGATCTCGCGCCGCCTGGGCCTGACCGGCTCGATCGTCGCCGCCTTCGTGCTCTCCGGGGTCGCGCTGCTGCTGCGGCCGGGCGCCGAGGTGTTCTGGCTGTTCGTGGCGCTGTCCGTGCTGGCCCTGATGGGGCCCGCGCTCGGGAACGTGCTGGTGCCGGCGTGGATCAAGCTGCACGGCGGACGCCGCACCGTGGGGCTGATGACCCTGTACAGCGTGGTCCTCGCGATCGGCGGCTCCGCCGGGGCGTCCCTTGCCGTGCCGCTCGCGGGCGGCGCCGCCGACGGCTGGCGCGGTTCCCTGCTGTTCTGGGGTGCGGTGATGGCGCTGCCGATCGTGGTGTGGGCCGTGGCCCTCACCCGCACCGGGCACGACTTCCCGCCCGCCCCGCCGAGCGGCGGCCGGGCCGGCGCGCCCCGCGCCTCCCTGCTGCGCTCGCCCACCGCGATCGCGCTGACGTTCATGTTCGCGCTCCAGTCGCTGAACGCCTACACCCAGTTCGGCATGCTCCCGCAGATCCTCGCCGATGCCGGGATCAGCCCCGCGAGGGCCGGGATGCTGGTCGGCGTGATCGCCGGCTGGGGCCTCGTGGGCGGGCTCGTGATGCCGACGGTGATCGCCCGCGCCCCTGGTCTGCGCTTCGTCGTGGCGAGCTTCGGCGCGCTGACCACGATCGGCTATCTCGGCCTGCTGCTCGCCCCGACCGCGAGCCCCCTGCTGTGGGCGTGCGTGCTCGGGGTCGGCGGCTTCGCCTTCCCGACCGCGATCGCGCTGCTGCCCGCCCGCACCCGCTCCCCGCAGATCACCGCCCGTCTCTCCGGCGCGACCCAGCCCGTCGGCTATCTCCTCGCCGCGATCGGCCCGATCCTCGCGGGCGTGCTCCTGGACGCGACCGGCTCCGCGGCGGTGGTGCTGTGGTTCCTCGCCGGCACCGGCGTGCTGCTCGCGATCGCGGGCTTCCGCGCCGGGCTGCCCCGGATCGTCGACGACGAGCTGGCCGGCTGAGCGAGGGCCGACGGGCCGCCCGCCCGCCGGTGCGCCCGGCAGCTCGCGAGGCTCCGACGCGTCGCCGCGGATCCCGTGGGAAGATGCCCCCATGAGCCTCGTCCGCACCCTGCGCATCCTGGCCTCGCAGCGGCCGTCCCTGCCCCCTCGCTCCGTCGCCGACCCCTCGCGGGTGCGCCGTGTGCGCCATGACCACGTGCCCGTGACCTGGATCGATCCCGGGCTCGCGAGCACCGCGACGATCGTGCACCTGCACGGCGGCGCCTACGTGCAGGGCGAGTCCCGGCAGACCTGGGAGTGGCTCGAGGAGGTCGCCCGCCGCGCGGGCACCGCCGCGGCGATGATCCACTACCGCCTCGCTCCCCGCCACCGCTACCCGGCGGCGGTCGACGACGTGCTGCGCGCGCTCGCCGACATGCAGCGCGAGACCGTGCTGCGCCCCCGCCGCTGGGTGCTCTCCGGCGACAGCGCCGGGGCCGGGCTCGCGCTCGCCGTCGCGCAGACCCTCGCCGCCACCGGGGTCGACGCCCCCGCCGCGCTGCTGCTCGAGTCGCCCTGGTCGGACCTCTCGCGCGAGGATCACGGGGAGGAGAGCCTGAAGGTCGCCGCCCGCCTCTACGCCGGTGCCGTGCCTCGCACCGAGTCGCGGCTCAGCCCCGCGCTCGGCGACCTCACCGGTCTGCCGCCCGTGCACCTCGTCGGCGGGGACCGCGACCCGCTGGTCCACGACGGTCGGCGCCTGATCGCCGCCCTCGCCGAGGCCGGCGCCGAGCACGAGGTCCTCGAGCTGCCCGGCAGCGGCCACCAGGTCGCCGTCGCGGCCGACGGCCCCGCGGCGCAGGAGGCGCGACGCTTCCAGATCGCCGCCGTCCGCGCGGCCCTCGGCATCGACGAGCGCGCCGCCCGCTGACCTGCCGCGACAGCACCCGCCGGGCCGGGGGTGCACGCCGTGCTCCAGGGCGTCCGCTCAATACATGACGCTGTTCAGAATCGCGGGCGGGAGAGGGGTTATCCTCTCGCCATGAGCGGAGCAGACCGAGGGGTCGGCGGGTACGTGATCTGGGACAGCAGTCCGCGGGCGGTCGCGCGGGTGCGCGATGCGGTGGTCGGGCATGCTGCGACCGGGACGCTGCGCCTGGTCCTCCAGCAGCTCGCCCTCCACGAGGAAGGGCGCGAGGCCGGCGTCCACGAGGTCATCGACGCGATCGTCGACGTCGGCGGGAACCTCGTCGCCTATCCGGTGCGGGAGGCGGTGCGGGCCGATGCCGCCGCCTCCGCCGCGCTGGACGGCGCCCTGGCCCAGCTGCGGGCCGACATCGCCGAGGAGCTCACCTCTGCGGTCGACTCGCTCGAGGTGGTGCTGGACCGCGATGGCCGCCGCGAGGTGCGGCTGCTGCTGCAGGTCGAGGTCTCCCCGGGCGAGCTGGAGGACGATCCCGCCCCCGCCGCCCTGCACGACGGCGACTTCCACATCCATCACCACGCGCCCGCGCTCGACGACCTGCGCGACCGTGTCGCCGAGCCGGCGCCGAGCCCGCTGCGGCGCGTGCTGGGCCGGATGCGCGAGAGCCTCGCGCACCGACGCGCCTGACGCGCCGAGGCTCTGACGCCCCGGGACGTCTGTCGGTCCGAGGCGCCTGATGCGCGCAGGCGCCGCCGGGTGCTCCGGGACCTGATTCTCCCCGTCAGCTGTTCTCGATGACCGCTGCGGAGGCGCCCGTGCCGGTCCCGGCCGTGCCGGTCCCGTCCGCGTCGGCGCCCGGGCACATCCCCGCCGCGGTCGCACCGGGCAGCGTGAGCCCCATCGCCGCGGCGAGGGACACGCCGAGATCCGCCCAGGAGCCCTCGACCCCGGCCGGCGGCAGCCCGGGCCCCTGCGCCAGGGCGACCGCCGGGGCGGACGGGTCGCTGACCGCGCGCGGCCCCGCGTAGTAGGGGTCATCGCCCTCGACCAGCGGACGATGGGTGGCGGAGAGGCCGAAGACCGTGCCCGAGGTGCCCTCGAGCACCGCGACCACGTCGGTCTCGGCGGTCGCGCCGACCCCGTCGTCCACCGTGCGCAGCTGCAGGCGCGAGTGCGCGGCGAGCCCCGTGAGGGCCTCGAGGGCGAGGTCCCGCACCGCCGTCCCCTGGCCGCGGCGCACGTGCACCACGCCGCGCGGCCCGTCGGGCCAGACCAGGACGCGGAAGTCCTTCAGGTGGGTGCCCTCGGTGCGGACGAGCCCCTCCGCGGCGAGCACGGCGTTGGGGTGCACGAGCAGCACGGCGGGGACCAGCCGGCGCCCCGGGACCAGGAGCACGCGGTCCTCGGGACCGGGGGAGAAGGCGCTGAGGATCGCCTCGATCTCCTCGGCCGCATCGCGCAGCGCCCGCGTCGCGGCGGGGGCGTCGAGCCCGGCGGCGCGGCGCGCGATCCCCAGACCGCTCAGCCGCACGGCGAGCAGGTCGACGCGGTCGCGGGCCAGGGCCTCGACGGCGATCTCGGAGACGAGCTCGTCGGGGACGGCCTGGGAGAGCTGCACGCCCATCTCGCGGCGCGGCGCGAGATGGTCGGCGACCATCCGCGGCGAGCTCGTGCGCTCGGCCATGTCCCAGCGGTTGCGGTAGCGGCGCAGGTCCTCGACCAGCGGCAGGCACAGGTCGATGTCGCCGCCGGCCGTCGCGGGCCACTGCAGCGATGCGGTGCGCAGCCCGGCCTGCCGCGCGGCGGTGAAGAGGCTCGGCGTCGCCATCGCCTCGGCGTACCAGGTGGAACGGCTCTCGGGTCGCTCGGGATCGAAGGGCTGCTCGGTCGCGACGCCGGTGTGCGCGACGGTAGTGCCGGTGACCAGGGTCGCGAGCGCCGGGGCGGGCTCCGAGGGGCCGCCCGGCCGGATCCGCAGCGGCGAGGCGGCGGCCGCGAGCACCGCCAGTGGACCGCGCGTGCCCTCTCCGGTGCGTGCGCCGTCGGCGAGGTCCTGCTCGTCGAGCCCGTCGACCGCGATCATCAGGGTCCGTCCCGAATCCATGTGCACCCCCGAGTGTCGTCCGTCGCCGTGCCGGGAACCCTAGGGGTGCAGTCTGGCCGCGGTGCGGGGGGTGGAGGAGCAGGCGGTCACCGAGAGGTGAACAGGAGGCGACCCGTGCGGCAGGCCACGTCGGGGTTCACGGTGCGGGCCGCACCGAGGAGGTCAGCGCAGCTCGGGGTCCGAGACGTCCGCGCGGCCGGAGTCCGCGTCGAGGCGGCGCCGGATCAGCGCGGCACGGCCGCGGTCGCCGTCGACGGCCTTGTCCACGAGCGGCGTGGTGTCCTGCTCGGGCTCGTCCGGCTGCAGCACCAGCCACACCACGAAGCCGATGGTCAGCAGCAGGCAGCCCGCGCCGAGCAGTGCCATCAGCGGCCAGGTCGCCGCGACGGGGTCCCAGAACGAGCCTCCCGCCGGGGCTGCGTGAGACGGGGCGGCGAGCAGCAGCGCGTCCACGGGCACCCCCTCAGGTCGGGACGGTCGGGCCGGGCAGGCGCCCGGACGGCAGGGATCCACGTCAGCATAACCTCGGCCGGAGCGCTGAGGTTATGCTGGGAAAATCATGGCTGACGTTATTGTCGGGCGCTTCGCGCTCATCGACCTGATCGCCAAGGGCGGGTCCGGGTCCGTGTGGCGCGCCTGGGACTCGAAGACCCAGGAGCTGTGCGCCGCGAAGGTCCTGCGCCAACGCGATTCCGCCGACCTCATGCGCTTCGTGCGCGAGAAGGGCGTCAGCTTCGACCATCCGCACCTGCTGACCCCCTACGGCTGGGGTGCTGAGGACGAGCACGTCGTGATCGCGATGCCGCTGGTCTCCGGCGGGACGCTCGAGTCGGTGGTCAAGACCCGCGGCAAGCTCGCCGAGCCCGCCGTCGTGGTGATCCTCGACCAGCTGCTGGACGGCCTCTCCCATGTGCACGCCGAGGGCTGGATCCACCGCGACGTGAAGCCCGCGAACATCATGTTCGAGCCTCGCGGGCGGCAGTTCCCCGTCTCGCGCCTGGCCGACTTCGGGATCGCCGTCCACGAGAGCGACGTGCGCTTCACGCATGTCGGCATGGTCAACGGCACCCCCGGCTACATGGCGCCGGAGCTGTTCGCGATGGCGGAGCCGGCCCCCTCCCACGACCTCTACGCCGCGGGCGTGGTCGCTCTGGTCGCGCTGAACGGGCCGATCAAGCTGCACGACGGCGCCTTCCGCCCCGACGAGCTCACCCAGCTGCTGCGCGGCGTCACCCCGAAGCTCTCCGCCGTGATCCGCCGCCTGGTCGCCGCCCAGCCCGAGGACCGCTACCAGGACGCCGACGCGGTGCGCCGCGATCTCCCGCGCGTGCCGCCCGGCTACCCGCTCACCCACGCCGACGGCGCGCCGCTGACCTTCCAGGACACTCTGGACCCGCTGCCGCCCAACGCCCCGGGCGCGGTCCGTCCCGAGCGGCCCGCCGCCCAGATCGCGCCCTCCTCGATGGAGGCGATCCGCGCCGGTCAGGTCCAGCAGGGCTTCTCCGTCGGCTCGGCCTCGCCGCAGACGGGCCCGCAGTGGGCGCAGGGGCAGGGCCCCGGCGGCCAGGGCCCCGTCGGCGGAGGCCCCGCGGGTGGTCAGGGACCGGGTGCGGGCGGTCCCGGCACCCGCCCCGGCCAGCCCGGCCCGGGCACCTCGCCCCACACCTTCGCCGGCACCACCACGACCACCGGCGGCACGACGGGCGGACGCCCGCCGCGCGACCGCAGCACCATGATCGCGATCGGGCTCGGCGCCGGCTCCGCGCTGGTGCTCGGCGTGATCGTCGCGATCGTGCTGCTGGTGATCTTCGACGGGAACGCGACCGCTCTTCCGGAGGGGCCGGCGGCCGACGTGTCCGTCATCGCCCAGGCTGGGACCCCGGTCGAGGCGGCAGGGGATCTCCCCGCCGCCGACGGGCACCCCGCCGCCTGACCACCCGGCCCTGCGCCCCGGTCAGCGCGCGATGGTGTCCAGGGACTGCACGAGCCCCTCGCGCCGCGGGTCCATGAGCAGCTCCACCTGCAGCGCCGACGGCGCCGTCGCGGCGCCGGCGGCGGACGTGGCACCTCCGGCGGCCCCGGCTCCACCCGCAGCCGCTCCGCCGCCGCTCGCGCTCCCCGCCGAGCCCGCACCGCTCCGGGCGGGCACCGTCCAGCGCAGCCGCGCCCTGCTCAGCACCTGGGCGTCCCGGATCCGCAGCCCCTCGAGCGCCGAGGCGTCCAGCCCGGTCACGGCCAGCGCCTTCTCCAGCCGACGGCGCCTCTCCGCCCGCGGCACGTCCAGGTCCATGTTGTCCGCGAACCAGGCGTCGGCCAGGGCGTCCTGGCCGGTGCGCAGCCAGTCCAGCGCCGCGCTGGCCGCCTCGAGGGTGCGCGGCGCCGGCTCCGGCGCGCGACGGGCCAGCAGCTCCGGCGCCTCGCGCTGCAGGATCCGCAGCGCCTGCATCGACAGGGGAGTGGCCGGGGCGTACTTCGAGTTCGCCAGCGCCACGACGCCCACGCCGGAGTCGCGGTGCCAGACCATGAACGAGCCGTAGCCCGGGTAGCCGCCGGAATGGGAGATCACCTCGCCCAGGTCCGGGAAGTGCTCGATCACCAGGCCGAAGCCGTAGCCGCGCACCCGGTCGAAGCCGGGGGAGACCCCGTCCTGTCCGGCGGGGAGCGGCGCGAGCGCCTGATGGCGGTGCAGCTGCTGCATCTCCCGGCGGGAGGCGGTCGCGAGCGGTCCCGCCCCGCGCGAGGCGCTGCCCTCGGCGTCGGCCGCGGCGAGGAAGCGCACCCAGGTCGCCACGTCGTCGACGCTCGAGAACAGCCCCGCCATCGCCCCGTACACGCCGGGGGAGTCCAGCGGCACGGCCTCGAAGCGGGTCGCGTCGGTGCGGTCGGCGAGCCGGTGCCCGGTCGCGAGGCGGCCGGTGTCGATCTCGCCGGAAGACCAGCCCGTCGCCGTGAGGCCGAGCGGGTACAGGAAGCGGCGACGGATCTCGGCCGCGTAGTCCGAGCCGGTGACCTCGTCGATCACCCGGCCCAGCAGCGCATAGCCGGTGTTGGAGTACTCGAACCTGCCGCCGGGGCGGTGCACGTGGCCGAGCCCGCCGCGGAGCACGGCGGCGAACTCCTCGCGGGTCATCGCCTCCTGGCGGTCGCCCCAGGGGTTGTCGGTGATCAGCCCGGCGTCCATCGTCAGCAGGCGGCGCAGGGTCGGCTCGCGGTCGTCGTCCGCGAGCTCGAAGGCGCCCGCCGCCTCGGGCACGTGCGCGGAGATCGGGTCGTCCAGGGACAGCCGGCCCTCGTCGCGCAGGGCGAGGATCGTCGCGGCGGTGAAGGACTTCGTCATCGAGGCGATGCGGGAGACGGTCGCACGGTCCATCGGGGAGGAGCCGGGGGCCGGACGGCCGTCCACGAGCTCGCGGTGCCCGGCGGCGCCGTGGGCGAGGATCGCCTGATCGTGGGCGTGGCCGCCGATGATCGCCCAGGTCACGCCCGAGGTGCGGTGCTCGGCGACGGCGTTCTCGGCGAGGGCGGCGATGGCGGTGACCGCCTCCGCGGAGACGTGGGGACGCGGGCTCTCGGCGCTGGACGGCATGGATCCCACTGTAGTGCGGCGCGGCGACCGCGCCGACCGGATGCGCTGCCGCTGTGGACGGCCCGATCGTGGACCGCGCTGCGGGCGCTCAGTCCCGCTCCGGGCCTCCGCCCGTCCCGTCGACAGGCTCCCCGCCCGACCCGTCCACCAGCTCCCCACCCGGGTGCCCGGCCGGGCCTCCGCTCGACGCCTCCGCGGTCCCCGCGTGGTAGAACGCAGCGATGATCGCGGCCACCTCCTCGCCGACCACCTCGGCCAGGCGCGCGGGATCGGTGTGCCGCGGGTCGTAGGGCGCAGGCTCCGGCGCCGCCTCCGTCTCGTCCGACGCGTCGGGCGGCCCGTCGCCGGAGCCGTGCGCGTCCTCGCCGCGGGGCGGGCCCGCGGCGCCCGCTGCCGGGGCCACCGGTGCGACGAGCTCCTCGAGCCGGATCCCGCGCAGGGTCAGCAGGTGCACGGGATGCTCGTCCACCGCCTCCACCAGCACGTACACGAGCGCGGAGACGTGACGGCAGGGACCGGGCCAGTCCAGGCAGTCGCAGTCGTGGGAGAGCTCGGCGGCATCCCGCGGCAGCAGCGAGAGCATCGAGGGGGCGAGCTCGGTCTCGATCTGCTCGGGATAGGTGCCGGCGGCCAGGCGCGCGGGCAGCTCAGGGTGGGAACGGGCGACCTGCAGGAACACCTCGCGGTCCCCGTCGCGGTAGGCGGGCAGGTCCAGACGGGCCTGGTGCAGGCCGCCGTCGGGGTCCTCGACCGCGGCGCGGGCGGCGCCCGGCTCGACCTCGAGCCACTGCACGCGGCCGGCGCGTGCGTCGGTGCGGCCGCGGCTCGCGCGGCCAGGTCCGAGGAGCCGCTCGGCGGCCTCGCGCAGGGCGACCGCCTGCCACGCCGTGCCGATCGGTCCCCGGCGGGAGCGCAGCTGGATGCTCATCGGGTCCCGTCCCCTCGGTCCTCGTCCGTCTCGTCCAGGGAGAGCAGATCCAGCAGGCGGTCGTCGTCGAGCTGGGCGAGCCAGTCCTCCCCGTGACCCACCGTGAGATCGGCCAGGGCCTGCTTGTCCTCGAGCACGGTGTCGATCTTCTCCTCGACCGTCCCGGCGCTGACCAGCGTGTTCACGGTGACGTCGCGGCGCTGGCCGATCCGGAAGGCACGGTCGGTGGCCTGGTTCTCCACTGCCGGGTTCCACCAGCGATCCAGGTGCACCACATGGTTCGCGGCCGTGAGGGTCAGGCCCGTGCCGCCGGCGCGCAGGCTCAGCAGCATCAGCCCCGGCCGGTCCCGCTGCTCCTGGAACTCGGCGACCATCTGGTCCCGGTCGCGCTTGGCGACCCCGCCGTGGAGGAAGGGCACCGAGTCGATGCCGAGCTCGGCGAAGCGTTCGGTCCAGTAGGGGACCAGCAGGTGCCCGAAGGTGGTGAACTGCGTGAACAGCAGCGCCTTCTCGCCCTTCTCGAAGGCGGAGGTGAGCAGGTCGTCCACCAGCTCCAGCTTGCCCGAGCGATGCTCGCCGCCGCGCACCAGCGGCGAGCCGTCCCCGAGATAGTGGGCGGGGTGGTTGCACACCTGCTTCAGCCGGGTGATCGCGGAGACGACGAGGGTGCGGCGCTTGTTCTGCTCGGCCCCGTCGAGCTGGACCATCAGCTCGTTCACGATCGCCTCGTAGAGCCCGGCCTGCTCGGGGGTCAGGTTCACCACCCGCTGCAGCTCGATCTTCTCGGGCAGGTCCTGGATGATCGAGCGGTCCGTCTTCACCCGTCGCAGGATGAACGGCGAGGTCACGAAGCGCAGGCGGCTGATCGCGCTCGCATCGCCGTCCTCCTCGATCGGGGTGGCGATCCGCTCCTGGAAGCTCGCCGCGCTGCCCAGCAGGCCCGGGTTCACCGCCTCCATCAGGGAGTGCAGGTCCCCGAGCCGGTTCTCGACCGGGGTGCCGGTCATCGCCAGGCGGTGCGGGGCCTGCAGCGCGCGGGCGGCCTGCGTGACCTGCGTGCCGGGGGTCTTCACATGCTGCGCCTCGTCGAACACGATCCGGTGCCAGGGCACGGCCTGCAGCAGCGGCAGGTCCCGGGCCAGCAGCGAATAGGTGGTGATCACGAGGTCGAGGTCGGAGGCGCCGTCGACGAAGGACTCGTCCCGCAGCCGGTCCCCGCCGTGGTGCACGTGCACCGAGAGATAGGGCGCGAACTTCTCCGCCTCGCGCTGCCACGCCCCGACCACGGACATCGGGCACACCAGCAGGGTGGGGCCGACGGGCATGGGCGGGATCTCGCGTCGGTCCGTGAGCGGGCTGTCCACCAGGCGCTCCCTGCGCACCCCCTCCCGCTCCCGGCACAGCAGCGCGAGGACCTGCATCGTCTTGCCGAGCCCCATGTCGTCGGCGAGGATCCCGCCGAGGGACTGCGTATCCAGCGCCCACAGCCAGTTCAGCCCGTCGAGCTGGTAGGGCCGCAGCGTGGCCTGCAGCGTCTCGGGCTGCGGATAGGGGTAGGGGCCCTCCGCGCCGGGCAGCAGCCGGGCGAGGCCCCGGCTGCCGCCGGAGACCAGGGCGGACATGCCGAAGTCGACGTCGGCGACCTCGGGGGAGAGGATCATCGAGAACATCTCGATCCACGGCGCGCGCCCCTCCATCTCGGCGGGGACCGGTGCGGGTGGCGGCAGCGCCGGTGCGGCGGGGCGGTCCGGCCTGCGCCGGGCGTCGCGGGCTCGCTCCGCCTCCTCGCGGTGCCCCTCCTGCACCTGCCCCTCCCGCACCTGGCCGTCCTCGCCGGTGGCGAGCCGGTTGCTGCGGGTGCGGCGGCTGAACGCGTCGAGGAACCGCTCGGCGGCGCGGAGGGTGGTGGGGTCCAGGCGCACCCACTGGCCGCGCAGCTGCACGATCTCGGCCTGCGCCTCGCGGATCTGCGCGATCTCCTCCTCGGTGAGCTCCGTGTCGCCGACGGCGACCCGCCAGCGGAACGACGCCATCGCCCCGAGCCCCACCCCGGAGCCCTTGCGCTCGCCGGGCTCCTCCTCCGCCTCCTGGGGGCGCAGGGTGGTGCGCTGGGCGGTCCAGTCACGGGGCAGCAGCACAGTCACCCCGGCCTGCTCGAGCGCGGGGGTGTCCAGAGCGAGGAACGCGGAGGCCTCCTCGGTGGTCAGCAGCCAGTCCACGCCGGTGTCGTCCACGGCGGCGGTGCGCACGGTGGGGGCCAGCCGCAGCACGGCGGCGGAGGCCTCGGCGGCGCCGGCCGCGGTGAGGTCGCCGACGGCGCGGAGGTCCGCGACGGGGTGCACGGTCCCGTCGTCCTCGCGCAGGCAGGTCTGCAGCGGCCAGGCCGTGCCGACCGGCGGCTGGAACAGCCGCACCACCAGCTCGCTGTCCCCGGGGCCGAGCCGCACGCCGGGGCGGCCGGAGTCGACGAAGGCGTCGAAGGCGGTGGTGAGGCGGCGCTGGGCGGGCAGGTCGGCGCGCAGCTCGCCGTCGTCGGCCAGCGCCCACAGCACCCCGGTCGGATCGGCGGACGGCGGCGGGGCGCTGCGCAGGTGCTCGGCGAAGGCGGTGCGGGCATGGCCGTCGACCAGCGCGTGCAGCAGCGGCGGCGCCTCGGGATCGGGGGCGCGCCACTGCATGACGGGCCGGCCGTAGCGCTCGGTCGCGCGGGCGCGCAGGTGCCGTGCGGCGAGCAGCTCCTGGGCGCGGAGGTCCAGCACGCAGGCGGCCAGCAGGTTCGGCATCGCGATCAGGGCGTCGGCGAGGCGGGCGGCGGTCCCGTCGGCGAGCAGCTCGGCCAGCCGGTCCGTCAGCTCGTCCCCGAAGCGCGCCTCGAGCAGGGCGGTCGCGGCGCCGACCAGGCCCGTCAGGCCCGTGCCCGACAGCGGCAGGGCGGGCAGGCGACGGTCCCCGTCCTTACCGGGGATCCGCACGCGGTGGCGCAGCTGGTCGGGGGCGTCCTCGAGCGCCGCCGCGATCGCGGCGGGGGCGTCGGCGCGCAGGCCGGCGAGGTCCTCCAGGGCGCGGGAACGGCGCGGGCCGGTCTGCTCGGCCACCCACAGTGCGGGCCCGAGGTCCTCGTCGACGACGAGGTGGAGGCGGCGATCGGGCATGGCGCCCACCCTAGGCGTCGGCGCCGACGGACGAGCCGGTCGGCGCCGCGCTGTGGACGGCCGCGCGGGGCGGGACGCTGGGGAGGAACGGTCCGGACGGCCGCGGGGACGTCCCCGGCGCGGCCCGACCGCGCTCGGCCGACCTGCTCGCGGCCCGCCCGTCCACCGCCCGCCCGTTCACCGCCCGACGGCTCACAGCCCGTCGACGATGAGCGCGGTCGCGTCCAGCCAGGCCTTCTTGGTGGCCTTGGAGACCCGGCTCCAGTCCAGGTGGGTGCCGTCGACGAACTGCTGCTCGTAGGGCACCTCGGCGACCGCGCGGGTGTGCGCGCCGAAGTGCGCGAGCAGGCGCGAGCGCAGCGTCGGATCGAACTTCCCCTTGGAGGAGTGGGACAGGATCGTCACCGCGTGGTCGACCTGCTCGCCCAGCCCCGTCGCGCGCAGCTCGTCGATCATCCAGGCCGCGGCGTTGAAGGTGTCCTCGCGGACGGTGGAGATGATCACCAGCTGGTCGGCGCTCTTCACGGCGGCGAGCCAGTTCGAGGCGCGCACGTTGTTGCCGGTGTCGATCACCTTGATGCGGTAGAAGCGCGAGAGCGCCTCGTCGAGCTCGCCGAAGGCGTGGTCGTCGATCAGCGCGGCCGAGCCCGGGTCCTCGTCCGAGGCGAGGATGTCGAAGCGCATCTCGCCCTGCGGCCGGACGTACGGGTCGAGGTCCGCGTTGCTCGCCGAGGGGGAGCGGAGCGACTCGATGTCGTGCAGCAGGTCCACGGCCGTGCGGTGATGCTCGGTGGGCACGCCGCGCCAGCCGAGGGTGCCGCGGGTCTCGTTGTTGTCCCAGGCCAGGACGTTGCCGCCGCGGCTCACGCCGAGGGTCGCGGCGATCATGAGGGAGGCGGTGGTCTTGTGGGCGCCGCCCTTGAGGTTCACCACCGCGATGTTCCGCGGGCCGTCCAGGGGTCGACGGATCCGCTCCAGGCGCTCGATCTCCAGACGCTCCTTCTTCCCGGGGCCGGGGGAGATCACCCCGCGGGTGGCGCGCGTGATGACGCCGCGGAACCCGCGGGTGGCCTTCACCTTCCGGTGCTTCGCGGTCGAGGACTGCAGGTCCTGCAGGGTGGGGCGCCCGTCGGCGGGCACCGTCGCGCGCGAGGGCAGCGGCCGCTTCGCCGCGGGGGTCGACGACGCGGCGGACGGCGCAGGGGCGGAGACCCCGGGGGAGGACGGCGCAGGGGTGGCCGACGGCGCCGACGGCGCGGAGACGGCCGAGGGCGCGGACGGCGCGGAGACGGCCGAGGTCGCGGACGGTGCGGAACGGGCCGAGCGGGCCGACGGCGCGGAGGCCGCCGAGGAGGCGGAGGCGGCCGAGGCCGCGGAGCTCGAGGCGGACGCGACAGCCGACGGTGCGGACGCCGAGGACGCAGGCGCCGACGGCGCGACACCGGCCACCGGCACGTCACCGGCCTCGGGAGCGAACGGCGAGATGCGGGCGTGCTCGCCCGTCGTCACCGCCGCATGCTCCCCGGTCGACTCGGCGGAGCCGCCGGCGGAGCCCGGTGCGGTGCTCGGCGGCT
>NZ_BCAK01000032.1:0-30058 GCF_001293905.1 Brachybacterium sp. SW0106-09 | reverse complement strand
ACCGCCCAGGTTGAACGCCAGATCCTTCGAGAACTGGTTCACCGTGGAGAAGTCCCCGGCCTCACGCGCCGCGGCGAGCTTCTCCAGCGCCGTGTTAGCGCCCTTGACGTAGGTCGCGTGGTGCTTGGAGTGGTGCAGCTCCATGATCTTCCCCGAGATCGAGGGATCCAGCGCGCCGTAGTCGTAATCGAGATCGGGAAGCGTGTACTCCGCCATATGGATCATCCCTTCGTCAGTTCTGCGCGGGACCAGCCGGTGCGGACCCCGCCGTGTGATCCATCCTGCCACGATGCGCTGGGCAGGGGCAGGGGGCGGCCGGGAAACGGTCCCCCGGTCGGCCGGCGGGCCCGGGTGTCGGGGCGGCAGTCCACAATGGTGCGATGGCCACGCCCCGTCCGCGCCTGCCCTCCTCCTTCTCCCCTGCCACGACGGCGTGGTTCGAGGAGTCCTTCGAGGCGCCCACCCCGGCGCAGGCCGCGGCGTGGGAGGCGATCGCGCAGGGGCAGGACACCCTCGTGGTCGCGCCGACCGGATCGGGCAAGACCCTCGCGGCCTTCCTCAGCGCGATCGACCGACTGGCCGGTTCTCCGACACCGTCGTCTGCCGCGACGAGCGTTCTGTACATCTCGCCGCTGAAGGCGCTCGGCGTCGACGTCGAGCGGAACCTGACCTCGCCGCTCGTGGGCACCGCGCGCACGGCCGAGCGACTCGGCCTGCCTCGGCGCCGGCTGAGCGTGGGCGTGCGCACCGGGGACACCCCGCCGGCGGAGCGCCGCCGGCTCGCGACCCATCCGCCGGACATCCTCATCACCACCCCCGAGTCGCTGTTCCTGATGCTCACCTCGCAGGCGCGGGAGACGCTGCGCGGCGTGGACACGGTGATCCTCGACGAGGTCCATGCCGTGGCCGGCACGAAGCGGGGCGTGCACCTGGCGCTGTCCCTGGCGCGGCTCGACGCAATGCTCCCCGCCCCGGCACAGCGGATCGGACTGTCGGCGACGGTGGAGCCGGTCGAGGAGGTCGCCGCCTTCCTCACCGGCTCTGCGCGAGGACGGGACGCGGTGGTGGTGCGTCCGCCGTCGACCAAGCGCTGGGACATGCGGATCACGCTGCCGGTCGCGGACCTGCAGGCGATCGAGCCGCCCGCCGATGCGGTCGACGACGAGGACGTCTCGGGGACGATCTGGCCGCATGTCGAGCGGGCGGTGCTGGAGGAGGTCCTCGCCCATCGCTCCACGATCGTGTTCACGAACTCCCGCAGCCAGGCCGAGCGCCTCACCGGGAAGCTGAACCGGCTCCACGCGAGGCGGGTCACGACGGAGGCGGCCGCAGGGCCCGACGGGGAGGCGGAGGAGATCGTCGAGGTCGAGGACATCGCCCGCGCCCACCACGGCTCGATGTCCAAGGAGGTCCGGGCCGGGATCGAGGACCAGCTGAAGTCGGGGACGCTGCGCTGCGTGGTGGCGACCAGCTCGCTCGAGCTCGGCATCGACATGGGTGCGGTGGACCTGGTGCTGCAGGTCGCGGCGCCGATGTCGGTCTCGAGCCTGCTGCAGCGCGTGGGCCGGGCCGGGCACGACGTCGGCGCGGTCTCCGAGGGGTCGCTGCACCCGCTGCATGCGGTGGACGTGCTGCGCTCCGCGGTCGCGGTGCAGGAGGCGGTTTCCGGGCGGATCGAGCCGCTGACGGTGCCGCGCAACGCCCTGGACGTCCTCGCCCAGCACACCGTCTCCGCCGCCGCGATGGAGGACCTGCAGGTCGACGCCTGGTACGACCTGGTCCGCTCGGCGCACCCCTTTCGGGCGCTGCCCCGCTCCGCCTTCGACCAGACCATCGACCTGCTCGCCGGGCGCTATCCCTCCACCGACTTCTCCGAGCTGCGGCCGCGGCTCGTCCACGATCGCGAGGCCGGCACGCTCACCGCCCGGCCCGGCGCGCAGCGTCTCGCGGTCACCAGCGGCGGCACCATCCCCGACCGGGGCCTGTACCCCGTGCACCTGGTCGCCGCCGAGGGCGATTCCCAGCCACGGCGCGTGGGCGAGCTCGACGAGGAGATGGTCTACGAGTCCCGACGCGGGGACGTGATCACGCTGGGGACCAGCAGCTGGCGCATCGAGGAGATCACCGCCTCCCGCGTCACGGTCTCCCCCGCCTTCGGGCTCACCGGGCGGATCCCGTTCTGGCACGGCGACGGGGACGGGCGGCCCGCGAGCCTCGGCCGGGCGATCTCCGCCGCGCAGTCCGGGCTCGCCGCCCTCCCCCGCTCCGAGGCCGACGAACGCCTCACGGGGCTCGGCCTCGATGACAACGCGCGCACCGTCCTGCTCGACCTGCTCGACGAGCAGCAGCAGGTCACCGGCGCCGTGCCGGGACCGGACCAGCTCGTCGTCGAGCGCTTCCTCGACGAGCTCGGGGACTGGCGCGTGGTGCTGCACTGCGCGGCCGGGCAGCGGATCACGGGGCCGTGGGCCCTCGCCGTCGGCGCCCGGGTCGAGGAGCGCTACGGGCTGGACGGCCAGGTGATGGCCGGGGACGACGGGATCGTGCTGCGCATCCCGCACGGCGAGCAGCCGCCCGGGGCGGACCTGTTCGTGTTCACGCCCGAGGAGATCGAGGAGGAGGTGCGCCGTCTCGTCGGCTCCTCCGCCCTGTTCGCCGCCCGGTTCCGGGAGTGCGCGGCCCGGGCGCTGCTGCTGCCGCGCCGTGACCCGAACCAGCGGGCGCCGCTGTGGCAGCAGCGTCAGCGCGCCGCGCACCTGCTCGAGGTGGCCAGGCCGCATCCGGACTTCCCGATCATGCTCGAGGCGGCGCGGGAGTGCCTGCAGGACGTCTACGACCTGCCGGCCCTGGTCGAGCTGATGGGGCAGGTCAGGCGGCGTCGCCTGCAGGTTCGCGAGGTCGAGACGCCCTCGCCTTCTCCCTTCGCGCGCTCGCTGCTGTTCGGCTACATGGCGCAGTTCCTCTACGACACCGATGCGCCGCTGGCCGAGCGCCGCACCGCCGCGCTCGCGCTGGACCAGTCGCTGCTGGCCGAGCTGCTGGGCACGGTGAGCCTGCGCGAGCTGCTGGATGCCGAGGTGATCGCCGAGGTCGAGCAGCGCCTGCAGGGCCTGACCGAGGAGCGGGCGCTGCGCGGGCCCGAGCAGATCGCGGACGCACTGCGCCGCCTGGGCCCGCTCACCCCCGCGCAGCTCGCCGCACGTGCCGCGGACGGTCTCGACCTCGACGCGGCCCGCGCCGAGCTCGAGCAGTCCCGCCGCGTGCTCACGGTGCGGATCGCCGGGGCGGAGCATCTCGCGGCGATCGAGGACGCCGGCCTGCTGCGCGATGCGCTCGGCACGGCGCTGCCGCCGGGGATCCCCGAGGTGCACCTGGCCGCGGTGGACCGGGCGGTCCCCCAGCTGCTCTCCCGCTGGGCGCGCGGCCGCGGCCCCTTCCTCGCCGACGCACCGGTGCAGGCCTTCGGTCTCGCCCCGGGCGTGGCGCGCGCCGCACTCGAGCAGCTCACCGCCGAGCGGGTCCTGTCCCAGGGCGAGTTCACGCCCGGCCGCGAGGGCGAGGAGTGGGTCGAGGTCGAGGTGCTGCGCCGCATCCGCCGCGCGAGCCTCGCCGCCTCGAGGCGCGAGATCGCGCCGGTCGCGGGGCCCGTCTACGCGCGCTTCCTCGGCCAGTGGCAGCACCTGGTGGGGCGCCGCGCCGGCGGCCGACGGGAGCGCGGCACCTGGACCGGGCAGGACGGTCTGCTCTCGGTCGTGGATCAGCTCGCCGGGGTGTCGCTGCCGCTGTCGGCCTGGGAGTCCCAGGTGCTGCCGGCGAGGCTGCCGGAGGTGACGCCCGCCCTGCTGGATGCCGCCTTCGCGAGCGGGGAGCTGGTGTGGACGGGGCACGGCCGCCTCGGCGCCGACGACGGCTGGATCCGCCTCCACCTCGCCGACGCCCTCCCCCTGGGGCTCGACGCCGACGCGCTCGAGGCGGCCGCCGACGCCCTTCCGGACGGCTCCCTCGCGGCGCGGATCCTCGCCCTGCTGCGCACCACCCCGGGCGCGCTGCGGCACGGGGAGATCCTGACCGCGCTGGCCGACGACGGGGAGGCGGCGCGGCCGCAGGACCTGCACGAGGGGCTGTGGGACCTCGCCTTCACGGGCCTGGTCACCAACGACTCCTTCGAGGCGCTGCGCTCCTACGGCCGCGGGCCGGCCAAGGCGCCGTCGGCCCGCACCCCGACACGCTCGCGCAGCCTGGGACGTCGGGGCGCGGCGCGGCTCTCCGCGGCGATGATGCGCCAGGGCGCGTCCAGCCCCTCCGAGCTCGTGACCGGGCCCGTCGGCGCGGGACGCTGGTCCGCAGTGCGGGT
This sequence comes from Brachybacterium sp. SW0106-09, assembly GCF_001293905.1. Lineage (NCBI taxonomy): Bacteria > Bacillati > Actinomycetota > Actinomycetes > Micrococcales > Dermabacteraceae > Brachybacterium > Brachybacterium sp. SW0106-09. The sequence continues at coordinate 25,704 of NZ_BCAK01000032.1, read as the reverse complement.
CGAACCGGTCGATCCCGCCGCCCGTGCCGCGGCGCTCGCGACGCTGCTGCTGGACCGCCACGGCGTGGTCACGCGCGGGGCGATGGACGTCGAGGACGTCCCCGGCGGGTTCGCCGCGGTGTACCGGGTGCTCTCCGCCCTCGAGGAGAACGGCAGCTGCCGCCGCGGCTACTTCGTCGACGGGCTCGGGGCCTCCCAGTTCGCGCCCGCCGAGGCGGTGGACCTGCTGCGCGACCGGGACCGGGAGGCCGAGGCCGGACGCGACGTCGAGGGGCCCGACGGCGCCGGGGCCGGCCCGTCGGCCGAGGCGGTCGCCGTCGCGCTCGCCGCGACCGATCCGGCGAACCCCTACGGCGCGGCGCTCCCCTGGCCGGCCCTGTCGATCACGCCGCCCGAGGGGGTCACCGCGCGGCCCGCCCGCCGCGCCGGTGCGCTCGTGCTGCTGCGGGACGGGCACGTCCAGGCCTATGTCGACAAGGGCGGCAAGCACCTGCTGTGGTGGGCGGAGGAGGAGGCGACGCCCGAGGCCGCCGCCCAGCTCGTCCGCGCGATCGCCGAGGACTCCCGCCTGCCGCAGCTGCGGATCGAGCGGATCGACGGGCACGGGATCGACACCGAGCCGGTCGCGGCGATCACGGCCGCACTCGCGGAGGCCGGCTGCTACCGCTCACCGCGCTCGCTGCGACTGCGGGCGGGTGATCGCTGATGCCCGAGGGCGACACCGTCGCGCGTCAGTGCCGGATCCTCCACGACGCGCTCGCCGGCGCCGTGCTCACCGTCTGCGACCTCCGGGTCCCGCGCGCGGCGACCGCGGACCTCGTCGGCTGGAGAGTCCACGAGGTGCGCCCGCGGGGCAAGCACCTGTTGATCCGGCTCGTCCCGCCAGTGCCCGGTGCGCCGCCGATGACCCTGCACAGCCATCTGATGATGGACGGGATCTGGCACGTGGACGGCAGGGCCCTGCGCTCGAGCGACACCAGCGCCGGGCCTCGAGACCCGTCCACGATCCGCATCGCGCTCGAGGCCCGGCACGAGGACGGGCGTGAGATGCGGGCGATCGCCTACGACGTGAAGCAGGTGAAGCTCCTGCGCACGGCCGACGAGGAGCAGCTGCTGGGCAGCCTCGGCCCGGACCTGCTCGATCCCGCCTGGGACGAGGACCCTTTCCTGCGCGAGAGAGCGCTTGCGAACCTCGCTGCCGAGCCGGAGCGACCGATCGGCCTCGCGATGCTGGACCAGCACATCATGGCCGGGATCGGGAACATCTACCGCAGCGAGCTGTGCTTCCTGCGCCGGCTCCACCCCGCCGCTCCCGTCTCCGCGGAGAAGGACCCCGGCGCGCTCGTCGACCTCGCCCATCGCCTGCTCGAGCTGAACCGGGACCGGGAGGTGCGGGTGACCACCGGCGGGATGCTCGGCCGGGACGGGGACCTGTGGGTCTACGGCCGCGGCGGGAAGCAGTGCCGCCGCTGCCGCACCCGCATCCAGCGCGACGAGCTCGCCGAACCGCGGCTCGAGGGCACCGAGGCACGGGTGCTGTGGTTCTGCCCCCGCTGCCAGGCCGGACCCGGCGCGCCGGCCCCGTCGGCGGCCCCGCGGCGTGGCCGACGTCGCTGAGACGGACTGCGTTCCTGGCCGTGGCGGCGCCGCAGCGTCGGTAGACTCGTGCGCCGTCAGCCTCCATAGCTCAATGGATAGAGCAACGGCCTTCTAATCCGTAGGTTGCAGGTTCGAGTCCTGCTGGGGGCGCTCATAGCCCCGCACCGCCTTCGAGAGGCCGCCGATGATCCTCAAGGTGCTGAGCTTCGGCGCGATCGCGCTGCTGCTCCTCCTGCGACTCGCCCGCACCCCCTTCGGCGCGCGCCTGCTGGGCGTGCCGCTGAAGGTGCTGCACATCGTCTATCTCGCCGCGCTCGGGGTCGCCGGCATGCTCGCGATCCCGTACGAGCAGTGGGTCCTGCTGGCTGTCGTGGTGGTCCTGCTGGTGATCAGCCTGGTGGAGGAGGTCAGGCGGCGCTCCGCGGCACTGGAGTGACCCCGCCTCCCCTGGCGGAGCGTGCCGCGGAGCCGCGGCCTCGAGGCAGGGCGCGCCCGTGCCGTCGAGCCGACCGACGGACGCGGGAGGGGTGTGGGCATGTCCCGCACCGGCAGGATCTACGTCGTCCAGGCCGAGGCGGCGCGCGCGGAGATGCTCCGTTCCCGACCGGATCCGGCTGCTGTCCGTCGCGCCGGATATCCCCCTCCGCGACACCGATCCGGCACTGCGGGCCGGGCGCCCGACGCGGTCGAGGTCAGCCGGCGGCGACCTCGACGCGGGTGGTGACGGGCGTCGGGTTCTGGAAGAGGTCCAGGACGGGGCAGTGGGCGTCGACGGCCGCGCGGAGCTCCTCGTAGCGCTCGGCGCTCTCCGGTCCGGTGAGGCGGACGCGCAGGCGCACGTCCCCGAACCCGGCCCGCACGGACTCGTCCTTGCCGAAGAGCCGCGCCGCGTCGAGGTCTCCCTCCGCGGTGACGTCGATGTCGTCGACCTGGATGCCGAGCGCGTGCGCGTAGAGCCGGTAGACCACGACCTGGCAGGAGATCAGGGCGCCGAGCGCGACCTCGACGGGGCTCGCGGCGAGATCGTCGCCCGCGAGGGCGGCGGGCTCGTCCACGGCGAACTCGTGGCGGCCGGCGCGGAGCGTGCTCGCGACGGCGCCGACGCCCTGGCCGGTGACGGTGTAGGTGAGCTGTGCGGAGTCTCGGCGGGCGTCGATGCGCTCGCCCCAGGCGGTGCCCGCCGCATCGAGGCGGTCGGCGCGGGCGGCGGCGCTGTCGGCGAGGTCGGCGGCGGAGACGGAGGTCGCGGTGGTGAGGGAGACGGTGTCGGTGGTGGTGTCGGAGAGTGTCATGGCGCCACCGTAGGGACGGGCCGAGCGCTCGTCACGCCCTCCTGTCACAGGCCGTCATCCGTGCAGTCCGCCGCGTCGGGCCGACGAGAGCTCAGCGGCCGCGGCACCGCTCCCCCAGTGACCGGCTGTGCGCGGAGGACTCGCGGTTCCAGGTCTCCACCCAGTCCGGCAGCATGAGGTCCGCGGGCGACTGCCCGACCAGGTCCAGCACCTCCTGCACGTCGACCGACCCGCCGGAGCTGCGCAGGAAGCGGGCGCGGACGATCGCGTCGGCGATGACGGTGTCGCCGCGGCGGAACACCTGCTCCATGTAGATCCAGCGCTCGTCGTACCCGATCACGCGGGTGGCGAGCTCGAACCTCTGCCCGAGGGTGAGAGAGCGGCGGTAGGTGATGGTCTGCCCGGCGACCACCGGGTACCAGCCGGCGTCGGTGATCCGCTTCCAGAAGCCGGAGCGGAGCATGAGGTCCATGCGGCCGAGGTCCATGATCGAGAGGTACCGGCCGTTGTTCATGTGGCGCTGCACGTCGAGGTCGGCCGGGTTCACGCGGAAGCTCGCACGAGAGGTGTCCCAGATGCCGAGCGGGGACTTCGCGCGCACTCGCAGCAGGAACAGCAGCAGGCGGAGGTACATGTTCATGGCGGATCCCTCCCGGGGCTCTCGTCGGCTCGTCGTCGACACCAGATGACCTCAGGGTAACTACCCGGGGACGGCGCGCTCGTCCCCACCCCTCCCCGGAGGCCGCCCGGGGCATCGGGCCTCGCGCTACTGTTGTCCGGTGACCTCCAGCTCCACTCGTGCCATCAACGACCGCATCATCTGGGTCGACTGCGAGATGACCGGGCTCGACAAGCAGCGTGATGCGCTGGTCGAGATCGCCGTCCTCGTGACCGACGCCGATCTGAACATCCTCGGGGACGGCGTGGACGTCGTGATCAGGCCCCCGGCCGAGGCGCTGCAGGGCATGGATCCCTTCGTGGTGAACATGCACACCGTCTCCGGACTGCTCGAGGAGCTCGACGGCGGCATGACCCTCGCCGAGGCGGAGGCGCAGTGCCTCGCCTACGTCAAGGAGCACTGCCCCGAGCCGGGCAAGGCACCGCTGGCGGGCAACAGCGTCGGCACCGACCGCGTGTTCCTGGACCGCGACGTGCCCGAGTTCGCCGCCTGGCTCTCCTATCGCACCATCGACGTCTCGAGCCTGAAGGAGCTGGCCAAGCGCTGGTTCCCGCGGGTGTACTACAACATCCCCGCCAAGCACGGCGGCCACCGCGCCCTCGCCGACATCCGCGAGTCGATCCAGGAGCTGAAGTATTACCGCGAGGTGCTGCTGGCCTCCGAGCCCGGCCCCACCACCGCACAGGCCCAGGATGCCGCGCGTCGCTTCGAGCTGCGCGAGGACGCCGAGACCGCTCCGGCCCTGCCCGCGCCCGCTCCGCACGTGCCCTGGCTGGACCGCGCCTCGCACCGCAGCTGGCTCGAGGGCGAGGCCGACGAGCTGCTCGTCTTCGGCTCCGAGTCGGTGCGGGAGGACGGCGGCTTCGCCTGGCTGGACGAGACCGGCGCCCCGGACCTCGCCCGCCCCTCCGAGCTGTGGATCACCTGCCGGATGACGCACGCCTTCGCGCTCGGCCACCTGCTGGGCCGCCCGGACTTCGGCCGCTTCGCCGACCACGGCATCGCCTCGCTGCGCGGCGTCTTCCACGACGACGAGCACGGCGGCTGGTTCGCCTCGGTCGCCGATGGCCGCACCGTGGACGACTCCAAGCAGGCCTACGCCCACGCCTTCGTGGTCCTCGCCGCCTCCTCCGCGACCGCCGCCGGCCGGCCCGGTGCGAAGCAGCTGCTGGACGAGGCGCTCGCTGTGCTCGATGAGAAGTTCTTCGACGAGCGCTCCGGGATGAGCGTGGACACCTTCGACCGCAGCTTCTCCGAGTGCGAGGAATACCGCGGGATCAACGCGAACATGCACACGGTCGAGGCGCTGCTGGCCGCGGCCGACGTGACCGGGCAGCGGCGCTGGCTGGACCGTGCCGTCGGCATCGCGACCCGGGCGATCGACGAGTTCGCGCGCGCCAACGACTGGGCGCTGCCGGAGCACTTCGATGTCGACTGGACCCCGCTGCTGGACTACAACAAGGACCAGCCCGCCCACCCCTTCCGCCCCTACGGCGCCACGATCGGGCACTGGATCGAGTGGGCGCGCCTGGTGCTCCAGGCCCGCGCGGCGCTGATCACGCTGGACGGCGAGGCGCCCGCGTGGATGCTCGAGGCCGCGACCGCGCTGATGGAGAAGTCCGCCGCGGCCTTCGGGGCCGACGGGAAGCCCGGCTGGGTCTACACCGTGGACTGGGACGGCGCGCCCGTCTCCTCCGAGCGGATGCACTGGGTGGCGGCGGAGGCCGTCGCCGCGGCCGCCGTGATGCACCGGGTGACCGGGGACCGCGTCTGGGCCGAGCGCTACGAGCAGTGGTGGGAGTACATCTCCACCTATCTGCTCGATCCCGAGGAGGGCTCGTGGTTCCACGAGCTCGATGCCGACAACGAGCCGCAGGGCCTGACCTGGCCGGGCAAGCCCGACATCTACCACGCGCTGCAGTGCGTGCTGATCCCGCGCCTGCCCCTCGCCCCGGCGCTGTCGGCAGCGCTGCGCGACGGGCTGCTGGACAGCGACCTCTGAGCAGGTGTCCCCGCCCGTGACATGACGACGCCGCCGGTGCTGCACCGGCGGCGTCGTCATGTCCGGGGCGGCTCGGGCCGCGCTGATGAAGGACTCGGGGTTCAGCTCCGCTCGAGCCGCTCGACGGCGGCCTCCATGCGCTCGACCTTCCCGTCGAGCTCGCCGTCGTGGCCGGGGCGGATGTCGGCCTTGAGCACGAGCGAGACGCGCGAGCCGTAGCGGCCCGCCTCCTCGGTCGCGCGCCGCACGACCTCCATGACCTCTCCCCACTCCCCCTCGATCTCGGTGAACATCGAGGAGGTGCGGGTGGGCAGGCCGGAGTCGCGCACGACCCGCACCGCGGCGGCGACGGCGTCGTGCACGCTCGCGGCGTCGGCCCCTTCCTCGAGGTCGCGGGCGAGGGCCGGGTCGGAGGGCGTGCCGGTGGGCTGGACGGAGAAGGCGACGATCATGGGGTCAGTGTCTCCCCGCCGACCGCGACTGGACAACGTGGGCCCAGCACGAGCCCGGAGGCCGATGCAATGCGTCTCACACCGCTGGCACCCGCTCACGTGAGGAAACCACCCCGAGGAGCAGGTATGCTTAACTCTCGTTGCAGGCCGTCAGGTCGCACATGGTGGGCGTAGCTCAGTTGGTAGAGCACCGCGTTGTGGTCGCGGTGGTCGCGGGTTCAAGTCCCGTCGTCCACCCCATGTGAAGTCTCGGGACATCGTTCGCAGATGCCTCGGGACATCGTTCACGAAGCAGGGCCCCGGTTTTCTCCGGGGCCCTGCTTCTTTGGCTGGTAGCCGCGGGTGTGGTCGATGGTGAACTCGGCGAGGACGGTGCCGGAGCCGAGGACGTCGTCGTGGTCGATGAGTAGTCGGACGGGTCGTCCTTCGTGGGCGCGGCCGATGCCGAGATGGCGCATCGTTCCGGGGTGACGGAGGGAGACTTTGCCGTCCTGATCGACGCGGTCGGCGCGGATCGTGTACCCGCCAGGCTTCGAGTGCGGGGCGGGGTGGGCTTTCGATGTCGCGGCGTAGGCCTCTGCTGGGGTGCGGCGCTTCGACCGTCCCGCCGGTGGGCGCGGTCGTGGCGCCGAAGCCGTTCATCGACCCGGCCAAGGACCAGCCGAAGGCCGATGTCGCGGCGCTCGCCGGGGAGGCCGCCGCCGGCGGCTGATGCGCTCGAGGCCGCGCCGGCGCCGGGCCTGATCGCCCCGCACGTGTTCACCTTCAACTCCCTGGTGGAGACCGCCGCGTGGTGGCGGGAGCGGGAGCGGCGAGCCTGAGCCCGGAGCCTGACGGGCGCCGGCTCGTCGGCTCGGACGCCGGCCCGGCCCCCGGGGCCTGTCGCGTCCGTCGGCGGTGCGCGTCCACATCACACCCAGGGCTCCCTGGCAGGATTGGCTCTCCGCACCCGCATCCGCGAGGAGAGTCGACGCATGGACGCAGCACCGTCACCGCAGGACCCCGCCGAGCGCAGGGTCCGCGAGCTGGTCACCGCGCGCGCCGAGGGCCGCATGCCCACCCCGGCGGAGCAGGAGGAGATCACCGCGGGGCTGCGGCAGGTGTACGAGGAGTTCATCGCGCTGCGGATGCACTACCAGTTCGGCATCGACGAGGTGCTGACGAAGGTGGAGGTCCTCCGCAAGGAGTTCGAGCAGATGCACGACTACTCCCCCATCGAGCACGTGCGCACGCGGCTGAAGTCGGTGGAGTCCCTGATGGAGAAGGCGCTGCGCACCGAGGGCGAGATGACGGTGCGCGCGATCCGCGAGCGGATCCACGACATCGCCGGCATCCGCATCACCACCAGCTTCGTCGCGGACGCCTACTGGATCGCGGACATCCTCGCCGCCCAGGGCGATCTCGAGGTGCTCACGGTCAAGGACTACATCGCCTCCCCGAAGCCCAACGGCTACCGCTCCCTGCACCTGATCGTGCAGGTGCCGGTCTATCTCTCCACCCATGTGGAGCAGGTGCCCGTCGAGCTGCAGATCCGCACGATCGCGATGGACTTCTGGGCCAGCACCGAGCACAAGCTCTCCTACAAGTACGAGAAGAACCTCCCGCCCGCGCTGCAGGCCGAGCTCGACGACGCGGCCCGGGTCGCGGACGAGCTCGACCAGCGGATGGAGCGGCTGCGCAGCGAGATCCGCCCGCAGGCCGCGCCCGGCGGAGGCAGCGGCCTGTTCCCCGGCAGGCCCGGGCCTGCCGCGCCGCCGACGGGCAGCACGGCAGGCTGAGCCGCTCAGCCGCGGTGCAGGGCCTGGCGGAAGGCGCGACGGTACTGCGGCGGGATGATCTCGCCGTCGCCCCGCAGGGCGAGGGCGGCGTCCAGGCCCCAGTTCGGCTCGCGCAGGAAGGCGCGGCCCACGCGCACCGCGTCGGCCTGCCCGGTGGCGAGGACGTGCTCGGCCTGGAAGGGCGTATCGAGCATGCCGACCGCGGAGACCGGCACCTCCGTGTGCTCGCGCAGGTGCGCGGCCAGCGGCGTCTGGTAGCCGGGGCCGACGGGGATCCTCGCCCCCTCGGGCAGCACGGCGTTGCCGCCGGAGGAGACGTCGACCATGTCCACGCCGTGCTCGCCGAGCCAGGTCACGACCTGGGTCGCCTGGCCGAGGTCGAAGCCGCCCTCGACCCACTCGGTCGCCGAGATGCGCACCAGCAGCGGCATGCCGACGGGGACAGCGCCGCGCACCGCGTCCACGACGCGCAGCAGGAGGCGGGCACGGCCGGCGAGCTCGCCGCCGTAGGAGTCGGTGCGCTGGTTGCTCAGCGGCGAGAGGAACTCGTGCAGCAGGTAGCCGTGGGCGGCGTGGATCTCGATCAGGTCGAAGCCCGCCTCGACGGCGCGCACGGCGGAGGCGACGAACGCCTCGACGACCTCGTCGATCCCCGCCTCGTCCAGGGCGGTGGGCTCCGTGAGCTGGTCGTAGGCGATCGCGGAGGGGGCCACGGTCTCCCAGCCGCCGTCGGCGCCTGCGAGGGAGGCGCCGGGGTGCGGGGTGCCCCACTCGGGCTCGGTGGAGGCCTTGCGCCCGGCGTGGGCGAGCTGGATCCCGGCCGCCGCGCCGAAGGAGTGGATCAGGTCGACGATCGGGCGCAGCGCCTCGCGCTGGGCGTCGTCCCACAGGCCGAGGTCCTGCGGGGAGATGCGCCCCTCGGGGACCACGCCGGTGGCCTCGAGGATCACGGCGCCGGCGCCGCCGCGGGCGAAGGAGCCGTAGTGCATGAGGTGGTAGTCGGTGGCGGCGCCGTCGCCGGCGGCGACGGAGTACTGGCACATGGGCGGCACCCAGATGCGGTTGCGGACGGTGAGGTCGCGCAGGGTGATCGGGGCGAGCAGATGCTGCGTCATGGGGGCCTCCGGGGCGTGGTGGACGGGATCGTGCCGCGGCGGTCCGGCCCGACGGTCCGCGAGGACGCGAGGTGCTGGCGGGCCCTGATGGGCTGGAGTGCCGCGGCGATGCTCGGACGCTAGACCGCCCCGCCATGGACTGACCAATAGCAGAACTGATGGGAGGTATCCCTCCGTCTATGGATCGAGGTCACTGCGAGACGTAGCCTCTCCGCTGTGACGACCTCCACTCTCGCCCCCGTGCAGGACCTCAACCTGCTGCGCACGTTCCTGGCCGTGCAGCGCGCCGGCTCGTTCACCGCGGCCGCGCCCGCGCTCGGCCTCACCCAGCCGACGGTCACCTCGCAGATCCGCGCACTCGAGGTCCAGCTGGGACGCCAGCTCTTCCAGCGCCTGCCGCGCGGCGTCGAGCCCACCGCCTTCGCCCGGGAGCTCGCCGAGCGGATCGCGGCCCCGCTGGACGATCTGGACCTGGTCGCGACGGGGAACTGCGAGATCGACGGCCGCACCGCTCCGGTGCACCTGGCCGGGCCGCCGGAGCTGCTGTGCGCCCGGGTGCTCCCGGCGCTCGCTCCGCTCGTGGCCGACGGCGTGCGCGTGCACGTGGCGACCGGGGAGGACGAGGAGCTGATCGAGCAGCTGCGGGAGGGCCGTCACGACCTGCTGATCTCGACGCAGCGCCCGCGCGGCAGAGCGCTCGCGGTGACGCCGTTGGCGCAGGAGGAGCATCTGCTGGTCGCGACCCCGGACTGGGCCGCCCGCGTGGGCTCCCGTGCGGAGGGCGTGCCGGTGTGTGCGGCGCTCGAGGCGGTGCCGCTGGTGTCCACGGCCGACGACATGCCGGTGGTGCGCCGCTACTGGCGCACCCAGTACGGCAAGCAGCATCCCGCGGTGGGGCCGGCGATGACGGTGCCGTCCCTGCACGCCGTGATCGCGGCGGTGCGGGCGGGCGCCGGGTACTCGGTGCTGCCGCGCTCGCTGTGCGAGGCGGAACTCGCCTCGGGCGAGCTGGTGCGGCTCGAGGAGCCTGAGCGCCCGCGCACCACCACGCTGCTGCTCGTGCAGCGCCCCGGCGCCGAGCAGAACCCGGCGACGGTGCAGGTCGTGGAAGCGCTGCTCCGGGCGGCCCGGGCGTCGGAGCATCCTCGCCCCGTCCCTGCGTGATCGGGCCCGCGCGGCCCATACTGGGGTCATGACACAGGACACCGCTCGACGACGCGTGCTGATCACCGGAGCCACCGGAGGGATCGGCTCCCACCTCTCCCGGACCCTCGCGGAGGACTACGACCTCGTCCTCCACGGGCGCGACCCGGACAAGGCGGCACAGGGTCAGGAGCTGAGGGTCGCCGACCTCGCGGACCTCGAGGAGGTGGAGGCGGTCCTGGAGGGCGTCGACACGGTCGTGCACATGGCCGGCGCCTCCTCGCCGGAGTCGAGCTGGGACGCCGTGCTCGAGGCCAACATCATCGGGGTGCGCAACGTGCTCGAGGGGGCGCGGCGCACGGGCGTGCGTCGCGTGGTGCTGGCCTCCTCGAACCATGCGTTCGGGATGTACGACCGACACGAGCAGTGGCCGGTCTACCCCGATCAGCCGCCGCGCGCCGACTCCCTGTACGGGGTCTCGAAGGTCTTCGGCGAGTCGCTGGGCCGCTTCTACCACGACGAGCACGGCCTGGACGTGATCAACCTGCGCATCGGCTGGTTCAGCGAGGACCCGCTCGACGCCCAGGAGGACATCCTGCGCGCCATGTGGCTCAGCCCGAGGGACTGCACCGAGGTGGTGCGGTGCGCGATCGAGGCGGAGGTGCGCTTCGGGCTCTACTACGCGATCTCCGACAATCCCAATCGCCGATGGTCGATGACGAACACCCAGCTCGAGCTCGGATACCGGCCCCGCGATGCCTGGACGTCCCTGCCCGGTGCGAGAGAGCACGTCGTCGAGGGCGGCGCGCCGGTGCGGGACTCCTGGCCGCGCGGTTCATGAGCGGCGCCCAGGAGCCGCGCTTCTCCCCCGCCCCTCGCCCCTCTCCCCCGCAGGCCGCGTCGGCAGCACCCACGGCGATGCCGTCGACGTCGGAATCATCCGCGTCGGAGTCGTCGGCGACGGAGCCATCGGCGATGTCGTCATCGGCGATGCCGCCGCCGACGCCGTCGGGCCGCTCGGCGACCGCCGTCCGCGCGGCCCGCGGCGCACGGGTCGCCGTCGCGATCCTCGTCCTGGCGGCCCTGCTCACCAGCACCCTCACCGCGATCCGGGACGGCTCCCTCGCCCAGCACCTCTCCTTCTTCACGAACCAGTCCAACCTCGCCTTCGCCCTCCTGCTGCTGGCCGGGACTGCGCTGTCCCGGCGACGGCGACCGCCGTGGTGGGACGACCTGCGCGGCGCGGCCACGTTCTACCTCGTGATGACCGGGATCATCTACGCGCTGCTGGTCGCGCCTCTGGACGAGCTGCTGCGATGGGACATCGGCTGGACGGGGATCGTGCTCCACCGTCTCGCCCCGGTCGCGGCGCTGCTGGACTGGCTCCTGTCCCCGCGGCGCCGCACCCCGTCGGCCCGGCGGGTCCTGGGCTGGCTGACGTATCCGATCGTGTATCTCGTCGCGACCTGGCTGCGCGGGGGCGTGACCGGCTGGTACCCCTACGCCTTCCTCGACCCGACCGCCTCGTCCTGGCCGCAGGTGCTGGCGACGACCGGCGTGGTGCTGCTCGCCTTCCTCCTGTTCGCGGCGCTCGTGCACCTGGCGGAGGGCGGCTGCGCAGGAAGGAGGTCCCGGCGGGGCACCTGGAGGGCTCCCTAGGGTGAGGCCATGAGCCTGCCGATCCTCGACGCCACCGGACTCGAACCCCGCTCCGCGACCGACGAGCTGCGCGAGCGCTCGCCGCTGGCGCGCACGCCCGACGGGACCTGGGTGGTGCTCGGCCACGCCGAGGCGCTCGCGGTCGTCGAGGACGCGGAGAGCTTCTCCTCCGGGGTCTCGCGCTTCCTCCAGGTGCCGAACGGCCTCGACGGCGCCGAGCACGCCACGATGCGCGCGGCGACCGATCCGTTCTTCGGTCCCGACGAGATGGCCCGCCTCGCCCCCGTGCTGCGCGAGGTCGCCGGGGGCCTCGTGGAGGAGCTGCTGGACGGGGTGGGAGCGGCCGGCACGGAGATCGACGCGGTCGCGGCGCTCGGCGCGGTGTTCGCGGTGCGCGGGCAGACCACGTGGCTGGGCTGGCCCGCCGTGCTCGAGCCCGAGCTGCTGCAGTGGATGTCCGACAACCACGAGGCCTCGCGCTCGGGAGAGCTGGAGCGGACCCGCGAGGTCGCCGAGCGCTTCGACGCGATCATCCGCTCGGTGCTCGCACCGCGTCGGGCCGCCGAGCAGGACGCGCCGGAGGATCCGACCACCGCGCTGCTGCGACTGCGGGTGCCGCTGCCGGATCCCGAGGTGCCGGGCTCGACGGAGCGGGCGCTGCACGAGGAGGAGATCGTCTCGATCCTGCGCAACTGGACCGGCGGGGACCTCGGCTCGATCGCGCTGTGCACCGGGGTGCTGCTCCATGCCCTCGCCCATGCCCCCGCTCTCGCGGATCGGGTGCGGGACGGCTCGGACGAGGAGGCGACCGCGATCATCGACGAGCTGCTGCGCATCGACGACCCCTTCGTCTCCACTCGACGGGTCGCCACCTGCCCCGTGCCCCTCGCCGGTCGCGAGATCGGTGCGGGCGAGCGGGTGCTGGTGCACTGGACCTCGGCCAACCGTGACGGTCGGGTCTTCCCCGATCCGGAGGCGCTGGACCCCGCGGGGAACGCGGAGCGGAACCTGGTCTACGGCGCCGGTCCCCACGTCTGCCCGGGCCGTCCCCTCGCGACGCTCGAGCTGCTCACGCTGCTGAAGGCGCTGCTCTCCGCGGCGGACGTGCGCCCCGGCGAGACGCCCGGCGAGCGGGAGATCGCGCCGGTGGGCGGCTGGGCACATGTCCCGGTGGTGCTGGTGCCGCGGGGCTGAGCGCCGTCGCCGCGCGGCAGGGCGGGGGTGCTCCGCACCTGCGCGCGGGCCCTGCGCGGCCGACGGCCGGCGCCGGCGCACCACGAGATCGAGAGGTCAGTCGTGCCCCTCGGCGATGAGCGAGGCGAGCTGGGCGATGCCGGCGGAGTCTCCCTGGACGGCCACGCGCTGCTCCTCGCCCTCCAGGTGCGCGAGGGCCTGCTCGCGCCCCCAGGCCCACAGGTCCAGCGCCTGGGCGGTGCCGGCGGCGCGGGCCCGAGGCAGGTCGCCGGGAGCCTGCCCTTCGGCCAGGAGGCGGCCGACGGGGGCGTCGAACTCCTTCCCGTCACGGGGCCGGGTCCCGCTCCAGCGACTGATCTCCAGCATCCGGGCGGTGCCGCCCTCGGGGGCGATCTCGACGACGGCGACGGGACGCGTCTCGGCCCAGTCGGGGATCCACTCGAAGCCGGCGGGCCACATCACCTCGAGCACGTGGGCGAGCCCGTCGGCCGCGATCTGCCGCGGGATCGGGGTGACGGAGCCGCCGGCGGTGAGCTCGGCGTCGACGCGATGGATCGTCGCCTCGTGGGTCTGCATGCGGCGGGTGATCCCCACGCCCTGGACGGCGGAGTACCAGAACCAGGCGGGCTCGTCGTCGGCGCGGGCGACGAGCTGGGACAGCAGCGCCTCGGTCGCACTCGCGCGGCGGGCGAGGAGGGCGTCGCGCTCGGCGGGCCGCGCGTCCTTGCCCTCCTCGATCGCCATGACCTGCTCCTCGGCGGTCGCCCCGGACTCGAGGATCGCCGCCCAGAACTCGTGGACCTCGGCGAGGTGCCACAGCAGGTCGTCGGCGGTCCAGTCGGGGCAGGTGGGAACGCTCTGCTCGGGGTCGACGGAGGTGAGGGCGGCGACGGACCGCTCGGTCTCCTCGCGGATGTGGGCGACGGCATCGATGCTCATGGCCCCATCGAAGCACCCCGGGGTGACGGACGACACCCCGTTCCCCCGCAGGGACCTTGAACTCACATACCCCTTGGGGGTATAAATGGAGACAGTTCGATACCCCTTGAGGGTATACCCGGATCATCACGAGGAGAGTTCCATGAGCGCGACCACGATCGACTTCCAGGTCACCGGCATGACCTGCGGCCACTGCGAGATGTCCGTCCGCGAGGAGGTCGGCGAGGTCCCCGGCGTCACCGACGTCGAGGTCAGCCACGAGACCGGCCTGCTCCGCGTCGGCTCCGACGCCGCGGTCGACGAGGCCGCCGTGCTCGCCGCCGTCGAGGAGGCCGGCTACTCCGCCGTCCGCGCCTGAGACCTCCGAGGGTCGCCCCGCGGCAGAGACGTCGCCCTGCGCGGCCCTCCCCTCCCGCGGCGGCCCGCGGCCCTCCCCTCCCGCGGCGGCCGGTCCCCACCGGCCGCCGCGGACCCGCCCCAGCCCCTCCTACGACGCGGTCGCAGCCCGCGAGGAAGAAGCCCCAGGATGAGCACCAGAGAGGCCCAGCGGCCGCTCGACGTCGGCATCGAGCTCGAGATCGGCGGCATGACCTGCGCCTCGTGCGCGAACCGCATCGAGCGCAAGCTCAACAAGCTCGACGGCATCAGCGCGTCGGTGAACTACGCGACCGAGAAGGCGCGGGTCATGGCGCCGGAAGGCTACGACCCCCAGCAGCTCGTGACCACGGTCGAGAAGGCCGGCTACACCGCCGCCCTCCCCGCCCCGCCGAAGGAGCGCTCCGAGGGGGAGGACGCCGAGGAGTCGGAGGATCCCGAGCTGCGCTCCCTGCGCCAGCGCCTGATCGGCGCGGCGCTCCTCACGATCCCGGTGATCGTGCTGTCGATGGTGCCGGCGCTGCAGTTCACGAACTGGCAGTGGCTCGTGCTGACGCTCGCCTCCCCCGTCGTGGTGTGGGCGGCCTGGCCCTTCCACCGCGCCGCCGCGATCAACCTCCGCCACGGCGCCGCGACCATGGACACGCTCATCTCCGTCGGCGTGACCGCCGCCTATCTCTGGTCGCTGTACGCCCTGTTCCTCGGCAGCGCGGGGATGCCGGGGATGACCCATGAGTTCTCGCTGACCATCGGCCGGACCGACGGCTCGGCGAACATCTACCTCGAGGTCGCCGCGGGCGTGACCATGTTCATCCTGCTGGGCCGCTATCTCGAGAAGCGCTCGAAGCGCCAGGCCGGTGCCGCGCTGCGCGCCCTGCTGGACATGGGCGCGAAGGATGTCGCCGTGCTGAAGGGCGGCGCCGAGGTGCGCGTGCCCGTCGGCGAGCTCGCCGAGGGAGACCTCTTCGTGGTGCGGCCCGGCGAGAAGATCGCCACCGACGGCGTCGTCGAGCAGGGCAGCTCCGCCGTGGACGTCTCGATGCTCACCGGCGAGTCAGTGCCCGTCGAGGTGGGTGAGGGCGACGCCGTCACCGGCGCGACCGTCAACGCCGGCGGCCGCCTCGTGGTCCGCGCGACCCGCGTCGGCGCCGACACCCAGCTCGCCCGCATGGCGCAGATGGTGGAGGACGCCCAGTCCGGCAAGGCCGAGATCCAGCGCCTCGCCGACAGGGTCTCGGGCATCTTCGTGCCGATCGTCTTCGTCATCGCGATCGTCGTCCTCGCCGCCTGGCTGCTGACCGGGAACGGCGCCGAGGCCGCCTTCACCGCGGCCGTCGCGGTGCTGATCATCGCCTGCCCCTGCGCGCTCGGCCTCGCCACCCCCACCGCCCTGCTGGTCGGCACCGGCCGCGGCGCCCAGATGGGCATCCTGCTCAAGGGCCCCGAGGTGCTCGAGTCCACCCGCCGCGTCGACACCGTGCTGCTGGACAAGACCGGCACCGTCACCACCGGGAGGATGACCCTCACCGAGGCGATCGCCGCCCCCGGCACCGACCCGGCAGAGCTGCTGCGCCGCGCCGGCGCCGTCGAGAACGCCTCCGAGCACCCGATCGCCCAGGCCATCGCGCAGGGCGCTGCCGCCCGGGGGGCGGCGGGGGCCGACGGCACCCTGCCCGAGGTGACCGACTTCGAGAACCTCGCCGGTCGCGGAGTGCGCGGCACCGTCGAGGGCGCCCGGGTCCTCGTCGGACGGGAGAACCTGCTGGACGGCACCGCGATGCCCGCCGAGCTCGCCACCGCGAAGGCGTCCGCGGAGGCCCGCGGCGAGACCGCCGTGGTCGTGGTCTGGGGCGGCGAGGCGCGGGGCGTGCTCGTCGTCGCCGACACCGTCAAGCCCACCAGTGCCGAGGCCATCACCCAGCTGAAGGGCCTCGGCCTCACCCCCGTGCTGCTCACCGGCGACAACCGCGCCGTCGCCGAGCACATCGCGGCCGAGGTCGGGATCGACGAGGTCATCGCCGAGGTCATGCCCGAGGACAAGATCGCCGAGGTCACCCGGCTCCAGGAGCAGGGCAGGATCGTCGCGATGGTCGGCGACGGCGTGAACGACGCCCCGGCGCTCGCCCAGGCCGACCTCGGACTCGCGATGGGCACCGGGACCGACGTCGCGATCGAGGCCGGGGACATCACCCTGGTGCGCGGCGACCTGCGCTCCGCGGCCGACGCGATCCGCCTGTCACGTCGTACCCTCTCCACCATCAAGGGCAACCTGTTCTGGGCCTTCGCGTACAACGTCGCGGCCATCCCGCTGGCGGCGCTGGGCCTGCTGAACCCGATGCTCGCCGGGGCCGCGATGGCGTTCTCCAGCGTGTTCGTGGTCGGCAACAGCCTGCGCCTGCGGTCCTTCCGCAGCCGTGCGCTGGAGAACCCGCAGGCGTCGGCCTCCGCCGCACCCGAGAACCGTCAGAAGGCCGCGGCCTGACCGCCCGCTCCGCTCTCCCCGGTCGCCCACCCCAGGAGGACCCCATGACCACCATCGATCCCACTGGCGCCGTCGCCGGCGCCGCCGAGGCGGAGGCTCCCGTGACGGGCGCCGCGGAGGCCGGTGCCGCCGAGGGCCACGAGCACCACCACGGCTACATCACCGACAAGTCCCGCTATCTCGCGCGCCTGAAGCGGATCGAGGGCCAGGCCCGGGGTCTGCACCGGATGGTCGACGAGGAGAAGTACTGCATCGACATCCTCACGCAGATCTCCGCGCTGAAGAGCGCGCTGGACGGCGTGGCGATGGGCCTGCTGGACGACCACATGCAGCACTGCGTCCTGGACGCGGCCCGCTCCGGCGGCCGCGAGGGCGAGGAGAAGCTCAAGGAGGCCTCTGCCGCGATCGCCCGGCTCGTGCGCTCCTGACAGGACGCCTTCGGGGTCGGCGGAGCCGGGCATCGCCTACGCTGGTGACGACGTGGCGCCGATCACATGCTCGGACGGAGCGGACGCGACATACCGCCTCTGACCGACGCACCGCGAGGGACGAGGAGCACACCGATGCATGGAGCCGCCACTGAGCCGTCTCGCGGCTACGACGCGACGGACGGGGACCACCGACCGTCATCCCCGCAGACAGAGCCCGACGGCGACAACGGGCGCACAACGCCCCGAGGACGTCGGGAGGAGATCCTCGACGGCGCGTCGGAGATGTTCGCCGAGCACGGGTAGAACGGCTCCAGCCTGCGCGAAATCTCCGCCCACATCGGCATCTCCACTCGGGGATGCTGAGGACCTGCGGCGGGCACTCGCCGAGGTCTGGCACCCCGCGTCTCTGCCGGTCCGGCTGCGGCCTGACGACGGCGCCCCGAGCCCCGGCCACGAGGACCCCGATCCGGATCGCCAGGCCCACCGCGCCCCCTGAGAGCGTGCCGCGCGACGCTCAGGACCGCAGACGTGCGAGGGCATCCTCGAGCGTCACGAGCTCGGCCTGCCGATCGCCGACCAGGAGGTCGAGGACCGTGCGCATGTGCTCGGTCCGCTCGTCGGCGACCGCATCCTCGACCACCGCGGCGCGGACGTTGTGGGCATAGGCGTCCCGGGCGGTCTGGGCGATGCAGGCATGGGTCGAGACGCCGGCGATCAGCACCCGGTCCACGCCCAGGTTCCGGAGCCTCAGGGCGAGGTCGGTGCCGAACCAGGCGCCGTCGCGGGTCTTCTCGACGCCGGTCATCCCGGAGGTGTCCAGCTCGTGCACCACAGCGGTGCTCGGATCGCCGTGGAACAGGTAGCCGTGGTCGTCCTCGAGCATGCTCAGCGTCCAGGTGGAGCGATCGCGACTGTGCTCGGTCGTCACCAGCAGGATCGGGGCCCCGGCCTCGCGGGCTCCGTCGGCGAGCGCCCCCACCGCGGCGAGGACGTCGGCGCGGGTGACGGCGAGGCCGGGAGCCTCGAAGAAGGCCTCCTGCAGGTCGACGAGCAGCAACGCGGTGCGCGGCGTCGTTCCCGGTTCCGCGGTGCGCGTCGTGCGGTCCGCGCTCACGGGGTCGGGCTCCCTCCCGTCACGGCGAGGGTCTCCCCGAGCACGTAGCTGGACTCGGAGGAGGTGAGGAAGACGTAGGCCGGCGCGAGCTCGGTGGGCTGGCCTGCGCGGCCCAGCGGCGTGCTCTTGCCGAACTCCGGCAGCGCCTCCTTGGGCTGTCCGTCGGAGACCTGGAGCGGGGTCCAGATCGGTCCCGGTGCGACCGCGTTGACGCGGATGCCGCGCGGAGCGAGCTGCTGGGCGAGCCCCTTGGTGAAGTTGTTGATCGCCGCCTTGGTGGAGGCGTAGTCCACGAGCGTGGGCGAGGGCTGATAGGCCTGGATCGACGTGGTGTTCACGATCGTGGAGCCGGCGGGGAGGTGCTTCAGCGCGGCCTGGGTGATGCGGAACATCGCATGGATGTTGACCGCGAAGGTGTCCTCCCACTGCTGGTCGTCGATCTCCTCGAGAGACTCGACCGCGATCTGTCGGCCCGCGTTGTTCACCAGCGCATCGAGACCGCCGAGCCCTTCCACGGCGTCCTCGACGAGTCGGCGGCAGAAGTCCGCGTCGGTGAGGTCGCCGGGCAGCAGCACGGCGGTGCGCCCCGCCTCTCGGATCACGCCCGCGATGTGCTGGGCGTCCTCCTCCTCCTGGGGGAGGTAGTTCAGCGCGACGTCCGCGCCCTCGCGGGCGAAGGCGATCGCGACCGCTGCGCCGATGCCGGAGTCGGCGCCGGTGATCAGCGCGCGGCGGCCCTCGAGGCGGCCGGTGCCGCGGTAGGACTCCTCGCCCCGGTCTGTGCCGGGGATGAGCTCGGCGTCCAGTCCGGGCTCCGGCTGGTCCTGCTTCGGCGGGGTGATCTCGGGGAAGCGCGTGACGGGGTTCGTGAAGGTGAGCTGATCGGACATGTGTCCTCCTCGGTCTCGGTGGTGGGTGTTCGCGGCGGTGCGCCGGGAGCGGTTCAGGGGGTCGTCGGGGCGGAGGCGATCGTCGGGTCGAGGACGACCTTGATGCAGCCGTCGTGCTTGCGCTGGAAGAGGTCGTAGCCCACGGCCGCCTCCTCCAGGGGGAGCCGGTGGGTGACCAGGTCGCCGACGCCCAGGGGGTCCGCGGGGTCCTCGACCAGCGGCAGCAGCGCGTCGGTCCAGACCCGCACGTTGCACTGGCCCATGCGCAGCTGGAGCTGCTTGTCGAACATCGTCAGCAGCGGCATGGGGCTGGCCGCGCCGCCGTAGACGCCGGAGAGGGAGACGGTCCCTCCGCGGCGCACGAGGTCGATGGCGGTGTGCAGGGCGGCGAGCCGGTCCACCCCGGCGCGCTCCATGAGCGGCTGCGCGACCGCGTCAGGAAGCTTGCCGGCGAGGGTCTGGGCGAGACCGGCGACCGGGCTGCCCTCGGCCTCCATGCCCACGGCGTCGACGACGGCGTCGGGCCCGCGCCCCTGGGTGCGCTCGCGGATCTCGCCCACGGCGTCCTCGGTCAGGTCCAGCACCTCGATGCCGTGACGCTCGGCCATGGCCCGGCGCTCGGGGACGGGATCGATGCCGAACACACGGGCCCCCAGGTGGCGCCCGATCCGGGCAGACAGCTGGCCGACAGGTCCCAGGCCGATCACCGCGAGGGTGCGGTGCGCCGGAACACCGGCGTACTGCACGGCCTGCCACGCGGTGGGGAGGATGTCGCTGAGGAAGAGGTAGTTGTCGTCGGGCAGCTCAGTGCCGACCTTCATCAGACCGTAGTCGGCGTGCGGCACCCGGAGGTGCTCGGCCTGACCGCCGGGGACCTGGCCGTAGAGCTTCGAGTAGCCCAGCAGCGCGGCTCCCGTGCCGCGCTCGGTCACCTGGGTGGTCTCGCACTGGGAGGGGAGCCCCTGCCCGCACATGGCGCAGTGCCCGCAGGAGATCGTGAAGGGGACGACGACCCGGTCCCCAGGGCGCACCCCGGTCACCTCGGAGCCGACCTCCTCGACGATCCCCATCGGCTCGTGCCCGATCACGTCGCCGGGTGTCATGAACGGTCCGAGGACCGAGTACAGGTGGAGGTCGGAGCCGCAGATCGCGGTCGAGGTGATGCGGACGATCGCGTCGGTGGGCTGCTGGAGGATCGGGTCGGGCACGGTCTCGACGCTCACGTGCTCGGTGCCCTGCCAGGTCACTGCTCTCATGGTCCCGCCTTCCGGTGGTGATCTCGGGGTGTGGTTCCACGCTAGGGGGCGCCGTCGGCCCCCGTCCGCAGTGTCGACCGAAAGGTCTGCGCAGGCGGCAGCTCGGGAACGGGGGCGATGACGACGTCGTGCACCTTCCAGTCGAGCTCGTCGATCCGGTCGCGCAGCGCGGCGATCCGGTCGAGGGTCGGCTCGGTCCCCGCGGCGGGGACCACGAACACCTCGGCGTGGAAGACGTGCCCCTCGTCGCGGACCCGGGCCGAGACCTCCCCCACCCAGGACTCCTCCTCCGCCCGCTCCTCGATCCGTCGCGTCAGCGGATGCGGTGCGGAGTCGTCGAAGGTCCGCGCCTCGGCATCGGTGAGCCCGCCGATCGAGCTGCGAAGGTTCTTCACACCGTCACGCAGGATCGAGACGGACACCAGCAGCGCGGCGGTCGCATCCGCCCACCAGAGCCCGAGCCCCACCCCGATCACACCGGCGATGGTGGCGACCGCGGTGGACCAGTCGGCCTTGCTCATGTCGGCATCGGCGAACAGCACCTTGTCGTGCAGCTTCTCGGAGAGCGCGAGCTTCTTGTACCCCAGGATCACCGGGCCGATGCTGGTGACCACCATCACGGCGACCATCAGCCAGCCGGACCAGATCGCGTGGCCGAAGAGGACGGTCAGTCCGATCGGCGGCCTCTCGACGGTCACCAGGGTCATCACCGAGTCGATCGCGAGATAGCCGCCCATGGTGAGCAGCGCGATCGCGGCGACCAGGTGGGCGACCCCGATCGAACGGTGGAAGCCGTAGGGGTGCAGGCGGTCGGGCCTCTTGCGGATCCGGCGCGCCGCGACGAGGAAGGCGATCGGGGGCAGCAGCGAGAGCATGTCCTCCGCCCAGGCGGCCCGCATCGCCTGGGACTGCCCCGCGACGAGCGCGACCAGCGCGACTGTCGCCGACATCCAGGCCAGCGTGATCCACTCGAGGCGTCGGGCCCGGCGCAGCGTCTCGCGCTGCTCCTCGCCGAAGGCGTCGTGGCCCGACCCCGTCGCCTCCTCGCCGCCTTCGCCCTCGGAGCCGTTCACAGCTCGCCCCCGCGCTCGGCGAGGAACCGTTCGATGTCGGTCATCAGCGCGTTCTCGCCCGGCTGGACTCCGACGACGATCTTCACCTCGGCGCCGTCGGGCCCGGTCGTCGTGGTGTAGGGGCGCGTCGTGGCGATCTCGGAGGTCCAGGGGACGTCGGAGGCGAGCCCGCCGACGACCACGTCGAGCTGTCCCTCCCGCATCATCGCCGCCAGGGTGTTCTCCCCTGCCGGCACCCACTCGACCTCAGCGTCGATCGTCTCGGCATAGTCGGTGAGCAGTTCGACCTCGGACCCGCTGACGGCGCCGTCGGCGGCCACCTCGGTCCAGGGCGGGTTCTCGCTGACACCGACCCGGAGCACGCCTTCTCGGGCCCGGTCGAGGGTGCCCTGGGGATCCGCGGGGAAGCCGCCCTGGCAGCCGGCCAGGAGGATCGTCGCCGCCGCGACGAGCAGCAGCGCCGTGGGCCGTCGGGGAATGGTCATGCCCGCACCTCCGTCTCCTCGTGACCTCAGTGCGCGTCGCCGCGCACCGCTCGTCTCCGCACCGCTGTCCTGTCTCACCTGCCTCATGGGCGCGACCCTAATGAGCTCGACCCTACTGAGCGCGGGCCGCGCCGGGCCGTCCGATCGGTCCAGGCCTCCTGCCTGCAGGGGCGCCGCGCCCGGTTCACCGTCGTGACGACGGGGCATGGGATGGGACGTGCCGACGCCGTCCTGACGACGGTGCCGCACGGCCATCGACGGACGACCGGAGAGAGGGACGATGATGAACCACGCCGACGACGGTGGACGGATCACCGGGACGAAGGACAAGAACTACGACCTGATCTGGTTCGCGGAGCAGTGCCTGTCCAACGCCCTGCGTCTGGAGACCTACCGCGCCGACGCGGAGGAGGCCGGCGACACCGAGCTCGCCGACCTGTTCGGCAAGGCGCAGAGCGACAGCACGAAGGGTGCGGAACTCGCCAAGGACCTGCTCGCACGGCGTCTCGGCGCCCGCTGACCCACCCACCCGCGTCGGCGCGCCCGGCCCCTGTCCTCGCGCGCCGACCGGGCCGGCCCCGGCAGCGCTCCCGGACGAGCGATGCCGGGGCCGGGCCGCGTCGGCGTCCCGCACGGAGACCGACCATGCGGTAGGGATCCTCACGGGCCGCCACCGATGCAGCCGGGAGGAGGCCGTCGAGCTCCCAAGACGGCCTCGAACACCGCGACGTCACGTGGAGCGAGCTGGCGGCCCAGCTCGTCGCCTCGGTGAGTTCCGCGCCCTCGATTACGTCGTTCGAGACGCAGGAGCGCGGTTCGTCCCCGGGTGGGCTAGGCTCCGGGTGAGGTCTAGCAGGAGGCCTCTCCACCAGCGTGTACGAAACGGCCTCCACTCATGCCCCACTCCCTCTCCGTGACGGTCCATGTCGATCTGGACCTCCACGAGGTCGTCCTCTCCATCGCGGGATGCCTCACCGCCCGGACCTACGACTCCGTGCTCCCCGTCGTGGCCCAGGCCCGGGGCCTCGAACCTGCTCCGCGCGTCACCCTGGACCTCCTGGACATGCAGCACATCGACGTCGACGGGCTCCTCCCCCTGCGTCAGGCGATCGAGCTCGCCGACCCCGAACAGAAGGTGCCCCTGAGCATCAAGGCACCCGAGACGCTCCCGCTGTGCCCGCTCAGCGCCGCCACGCCGAGGGCCGACGGTTCGGACTCGCCGCCGCTGCGGCTCCACCGGCGGGCCGATGCCCCGGCGACCGAGGGATCCGACGATTCCCGACGGCTCGCGTCCGCCACGGCGAGCCCGACGATCCTCACCGAGCGAGCCCGTCGTCGCATCGCACCGCGCAGCAGGCGGGAGGAGATCCTCGCCGGGGCCGCCGAGATGTTCGCCGAGCACGGCTACCACGGAGCGAGCCTGCGTGACATCGCCGGCCACATCGGGATCTCCCATCCGGGGCTCATGCACCACTTCCCCTCGAAGGACAGCCTGCTCCACACGGTCATCGACTCCCTCGAGGACCGCACGCAGCGGACCCTCGAGGAGGTCGAGCGGCTGAGCGTCGAGCCGGAGGCGCTCATGCAGGAGCTCGCGGCGACCTGGCACCCGGGGGCCCTGCACGTGCGGCTGCTGGCCACGCTCGCCGCCGAATCAGTCAGCGGCGATCACCCGGGACGCTTCCGCATGGCGCGGCTTCGACGCGTGCACGAGAACATCTTCGAGCAGTGCTTCACCGCCTATGGAGAGCTGGGGCTGCTGCGCAGGGGCGTCGATCCCGGCTTCGCCGGCAGGGCGCTGCTCGGACTCGTGCTGAACCTGGCCGTCCGCGAGAAGACGGTGCGGGCGATGCAGGGTGCGGCCCATGACGACGGTCCCGTCCAGGAGCTCGCCCGGATGATGCGCTCGTTCCTCTCGAAGGACGCCGTGGGCTGACTGTGGGTGGCCGCATCGTGCCTCGTCGGGAGCCGCCTGGTCGCCCGGCCTGGTCGCCCGCCCCGGCGATCCTCCCCGGCGCGGCCCAGCCGAGCTGGCTAGAGTGCTCCTGGCCGCACACTCCGCGAGAAAGTCACCGATGCCTGCACCCACCGCCCTCACCGCCACCGCCCTGCACGCCGGCTATCCCGGTGAGGTCGTGCTCGAAGGGGTGGACCTCGAGCTGCGTGCCGGGCAGGGGCCGCTGGGCCTGCTGGGAGCCTCGGGCGCGGGCAAGACCACGCTGCTGGCGACTCTCGCCGGGGAGCACCGTCCCAGCGCCGGCCGCGTCCAGTGGGAAGGGCGGGACGTCGCGAAGCTGCGGGGGAAGGACAGGCGCCGCTTCCGCGCCGCCGTCCGCTTCGTCTCCCAGTACGCGATGACGATCACCGACCCGCGCGAGACCGTCGGCTCCCGCCTCCAGCTCGCCGCGAAGGAGGCCCGCAAGGGCGGCCGCACCCACTCCGTCTCCCCCGCCGAGATGCTGGAGAGCGTCGGGCTCGAGGAGCGCTTCCTGCCCCGCACCATGCGCACCCTCTCCGGCGGCGAGATCCAGCGCGTCGCCCTCGCGACCGCGCTGTCGACCCGGCCAGAGCTGCTCGTCCTGGACGAGCCGCTGACCGCCGTGGATCCCAACACCCGCGCCCGCCTCGCCCGCTCCCTCGGCGCGACCATCGAGCGCCTCGGCATCGGCGCGCTCATCGCCTCCCACGACATCGAGCTGCTGCAGCGGCTGTGCCCCGAGATCGCGGTGCTCGGCCGGGGCCGGATCCTCGCCCGCGGCCCGCTGGCCGTGGTGCTCGCCGATCCAGAGGACGAGGAGATACGCGAGCTCGTCGCGGCCCATCCCGTGGCCGTTCAGCGCTTCGCCTGAGCGCGGCGTCGCCGGCCCCATGCCCCTGCTCGCTGGCCCTCCTCGACGCCCCTCGCTGTTCCCTCGCTCACAGCACGGCCTCTCGAGTTGGACAGCGCGCGACGCGGGGGTAGAGTTCTTCTCTGTCGGCGCCATTAGCTCAGTTGGTTAGAGCAGCTGACTCTTAATCAGCGGGTCCGGGGTTCGAGTCCCTGATGGCGCACCCGAGGAAGAAGCCCCACCGGTCATCCGGTGGGGCTTCTTCGTGTCCCGGAACAGTCCGAGGCCATCGAAGAGGTCGCCCACGGATACGCCGAAGTACTCGGCGACCAGCTCGACCTCATTCGCCTTCCACGGCGCTTCGCCCTTGACCTTGGCAAACACAGTGGCGCGACTCGCTCCGATGATCGGAGCAAGCTCCGAGTTCTTGACCCCTCGGCCAGCAGCCAGGGCTCGAACGGCAGCGGCGATCCGCTGATCGGCGGTTGCAGCTGGAGACTCTTCAGGGTTCGAAAGTTCGCTCATGAGTCCAAGGGTACCGTCGCCACCCCTTCCCGCCTAGACACTCCGAAGCAAGACTGTTGTCGAGTCTAGCCAACTGGACTTGAGTCTGGCCCCATGAGAAGTCAGGCGCCGTACGCAGACCTTCTCCTCCGGCTGTCAGGGCACGGAGGGCTCTGGGAGTGGGCCATGGAGCAGCGTCGCTCTGTTCGCCCTCCCAACTGGGCGGAGCTGGCCGAGCGGCTCGCTGCTGAGACCGAAGGGGCGGTCGTCGTCAAAGGCGACATGTTGCGGAAGTGGCTTCTGGCCGCGGAGGACGCCCGTGGCGAAGGGCAGCGGAGCTCGATGATCGAAGGAGCTCGACGATGAGTGAACCGCCTGTAAGTGTTCGTGGTGGCCGGCCCGGGGCTGGCTGGC